>JBATKL010000455.1:0-3465 GCA_049669385.1 Candidatus Electrothrix sp.
TTATATGTACGGGACGGTAATAACAGAGGGAGATTACGAATACGACTTTGGAGTCGGTAAATTGGGTCTGAATTTCCTTTTTTAAGGAAAGAGGAAATACTTCTCTTCAGTATGTAAAAGAGGTGCGGCAAGCAAGCAATCCCCCCCGTCGCCTCTTTTAATTCTGTTGCAGCAAGCCCTAACCCCTCCGGGGGGTAGGGCTTTTATGAGCATATCGATTTTATAGCCGTATCGCTTTTATCGTTTCACACGGGCCTTGCGATAGCTGAGAATAACTGTCAGGCAAAAAATCAGGCCGAGCAAGGTGGCGATTTTGCCATTAAAGACCGGACCCGCTGAAGTGCTACGCAGCTGCCAGGTAATAACCAGAGCAGCCCCAGTTACCATGCCGAAACAGGTAAGCCCCGCATCAATATCCCCTTCCCCCGCTTTAATGACCTGCCTAAAAGGACAGCCATCAACGATCACCGCAGCAAGCCCCACCAGGACCATAGCCAGAAAGCTCCAGAGATGACTATGATGGGCACCGGGCTGAGCCTCCATGCCGAGATTAAACTGGCCGCTGACCAAGGACACCATCAAGGCGGACACAAAAATGGCAACCACCCCACTGAACAGGGTCTTCTCCCGAAACAGGAAAAAATTCCGAATGCCACCGGTAATACAGAGGCCGGAACGCTGAGCCAGACCGCCTATCAAGAGACCTACAGCCAGAGAAATCCACAGCGGTGCATGCTGAGCAGCTGGCCCTGAAAAACCTTGGCGAATAAATGACGGTCGAAGAAAGAGAAAAATCAGCAAAAGAAAACCAATACCGGGCAGAATATACCCGTTAATGGTCGGCATGCTCTGGGCACGATCCAGTACCGAACCGGCCCTGATGTATTTCCCACCGAGCCAGATTCCGAAAAGCAATCCGAGGAGGGCTGCAACAGCTGTCAGGTCTCCGGCACCCAGTCGCAGAATCATCTTGATCGGGCAGCCGATAAAAACACCGCAGCCCACAATCATGAAAAATCCGAGCAGAAAACGGATGAGCGGAGATGAACCGCCAGTCACCCGAAAACGACGGCTTTGCTTGGCCATAAAGAAGGAACCCAGGATAAACCCAACCAATTCAGGACGAATATAGCTCATACGGAGACTATCCTGAAGCTGGATGGCACCGGCAAGGTTTTCCAAGAAACACGAAATACAGATGCCTGAGTTCACAGGATTGCCGAAAAGCGTCAGCAGAACAGCACCGGCTCCGAGCACTACACCTGTTACAATTGAAATGTCTGGTAATTTTAAGCGACTCACTTATTCACACCCACCGGCTACTCTTCGTTGTAAATAGAGAAGCTCATCAAGAGCCTTTTTTATCTCTTTATCCTTTGGCCGTAATCTCTTTTCCCGAACAAGTTTTTCTTTTGATGCTGTCAGGTCGTCCATTATTGATTTTCCAATAAAAAGAGGGGTCATATTATCAATAAAATCAGGCTCGCTATCCACAGCCCGGCGATAGCTGGAAATGGCATCCACCATTTTTCCGGTAGTATACTGCAAACGTGCCTGATAGATGAACGAGCGCGGATTATCAGGATGCTCCTTTTGGACCTTTTCCAGGGCATCCTGGGCAGCAGCATATTGCTTCTGTCCAAAGAATTTTTCAACATCCTGGTAGATCTTTGTATCCCGCTCTACTCTCTGCCGATACATTTCTTCGACCTGTTCCTTCCCACTGACGGCTGCGCCTTCATCCTGCTGCGCAGCTGTTCCATGCTGGATCAACATCACCGAAGTGATGGCAATCATCACAGCCAGAGCGACCGTGGTGAAGCTGTCCAGAAAACTGCCGAAAAGCTTATCTTTTATACCCATGACTGTCCAATAGATGAACTACCCGCCTCATCAGGAGGCGGGAAAGAAAAAAAATATCCGGTCGAAAAGACGCTTTGTTGCAGCGGCCCTCAACCGGATACGTGACGTGCTCGGACCCTTTTTCAGAGAATACCTGCTCCGCTCACAGGAGCAGTATAAAAATCCGTCAGGTCAGCCTTGCCGAGACTTTCGTCACGGGTCTTATCCATAACCTTTTCCAGGATTTTTTTCTCATCAGTAGATCCCCACCAGTTGTTACGGGCCACGATATCGCTAGCCTGTCCTTCCAGCATGGAGAGGTTATAGCTTTTATTGTCGACAATATTATTGTCTCGCAGAAGAGTCTCTTTGGTGGCGTAAAAAATCACGCCCTTGCCGTTTTTATTGATGTTATTAAAACGAACAGCAGCTCGACCGCCTTTTTTCACATAGACGCCGAAAAACTCATTATTGCTGATTTCATTATGGGCAACAGGCGAGGCCGTTCCACCGCCGATAATAATGCCGCCTCCGTTCTCCGTCACCAGATTATAAAGAACCGGCATAGAGCATCGGACAGGAACATCGGGCAAATTTTTACTGCCTATAGCGGTTCCATTATACTTAAAAACATTGTACAGAACAGCAACCTGCGAAGCGTGGCAGTGAACAGCAGTCTGGGCATACATAAACTCACAGTATTCAAGAAGGTTATCCACCGTGCCATTGAAATTGATCGCGCCCCAGTCTCCGGGAGCAGGGGATTCCTCCGCACTGGTAAAAATTATCTTCTTCTCTTTGGTTCCCTGAGCATACAGTTTCCCCAGCACAAAGATCTCGGCTCGGGAAAAATGGTTATCCTTATCCGTATACATCTTTTCTGGCCCAAAGGCCTCAATCTTGGCGAACCGAACAGTGGTGCCCGGCATAATCAGAAGAGTCGCTCCTTTGGCAACTTCGACATCTCCTTTCACCAGGATATCCCCGGACCAAGTTGTGTCCTTATCAAGAACCCCTTTATTCACAACCAGTTCTTTTGCAAATCCCGACTGCTGGGTCAAAACTGCTGCTGCAACACCGGCAAGCAGCGACAGAAATATCTTTTTACTTATCATTGGAGTGCTCTACCTTTACGTGAAAAATTGATCGTGGTAATGAATATATACGTGGTGATTAATACTTGGTGTACGGAGGCATATTGCAACGCTTGAGGTCTTCCCGGATTGCATCGTACTCGCTGTCGATAACCGGAGCAAAACCGTCGATAAGCATCCGCTTCAGAATTTTAAGAACTTCTCCGTCCACCATCGCGCTTTCATCCTGCTTCAGATTCAGGGCGATATTTTTGATCTGCTCTTTCAATGCCGGATCAACCTCAGCCCGGGCACCGATGGTGCAATACGGCATCTGATCGCTCTCAGCAATGATGTTGTAATCATCCAAGTTGATAATATTCTCTTCCACCATTCGGTCCAGATCAATACGAGGTGCAGCACCCACATCATATTTTCCGTATTCCACCCCATAAACCACCTTATCATGCTTAGCAGCACCGGCAGGAATGGTGTAGGAGGAAAAATCTGTTTCCGGATCAAAGTTATTTTCCAGCAGCAGAGCATACTG
>JBATKL010000456.1:0-7392 GCA_049669385.1 Candidatus Electrothrix sp.
GGCCTCGGATTTTTCCTTAATCATGGTATGACGCTGATATTTGGAGTAGAGCAGAGTGCTCGTAAAGGCATCAAAGCCTTCAGCAGCAGCCCGTTCAGCAACAACTTCAAGACGCATGTCATAGCAAAGGGAGCATCGCTCGTTTTCATGAAAAACAACCTGGCGGAGGTATTCTGTTAACCCGTAATTCCGGTCAATATCCACCTTGAATTTCTTCTGCTCAGAAAACTCAACCAAAGCCTTAATCCGGCGCTTAAATTCACGAAAAGGATGAATATTGGGATTAAAGAAATATCCCTCAACCTCATGCCCCTGGCTGCGCAGCACTTCCAGCGGATACACCGTACAGGGCCCGCAGCAGACGTGGAGCAGAATTTTCATAGTGTGACCTTGTTCACCTTGAATTGCTTGGGATCAATACCGTAATTATGTATTTTATAGTTAATGATCCGGAGGCTTGTTTCCAAGCGGGCTGCTGCCTTGGTTTGATTACCGTTGGTGTGCTTGAGTGCATCAATAATCAACTCCCGCTCAAAGCTTTCCACGGCCCCGGATAAAGAGAGCGGGCTGTCGGTGCTCACCGTTTCCGAGCTTTGCAGGGTAGGAGGAAGATGGACTGAACTTATTGTGTTGGAATCACAGATGAGTACAGCACGCTCCATACAGTTTTGCAATTCGCGGACATTACCCGGCCAGTGATATTTGATCAGCAGATCAATAGCTGTGGTCGAGATCCGTTCAATCCGTTTATTATTTTCTCTGCAAAATTGCTCCAGAAAATATTCTGCCAGCAGCAGGATATCTGTCCGCCGTTCTCGGAGGGGAGGGAGATGCACAGGAAAGACATTGAGCCTGTAATACAGATCCTCCCGGAAGACGCCTTCAAGCACGGCCTCCTCAAGATTGCGATTGGTGGCCGCAACAAGGCGAATATTCGCTTTGATGATTTCAGTGCCCCCGAGACGTTGAAAGCAACGTTCCTGAATCACATTAAGAAGCTTTATCTGGACCGTTGTGCTGATTTCACCGATTTCGTCTAAGAAAAGGGTGCCTCCTTCGGCCTGTTCAAAGCGCCCCTTTTTTCGCTGTTCCGCCCCGGTAAAGGCTCCTTTTTCATGCCCGAACAGTTCGCTTTCCAGAAGATTCTCAGGAAGGGCAGAGCAGTTAACCACTAAAAAGGGTTTATCTGCCCGGCGGGAATTATGATGCAATGCCTTGGCAACCAGGGATTTGCCGGTACCAGATTCACCGCGCAACAGAACAGTGGCATTGGAGTCCGCAACCCGATGGGCCATTTCAAACACTTCCTGCATCCGTGAAGAATTGCCAATAATATCATTCAGGCGATTCTTGGCAGATAACTCCCTGCGAAGGCGCTGATTTTCCTGCTGGAGAGCCTCTTTTTCCCTATTTATGACTTGAACTTTATGGACGGCCTGAGCGATCAATGCGCTGACAATGGTGAGAAAACGCAGATCTTGTTCAGATTGTGAGCCGAATTCTTTTTCATAATAGCGATCAACAGACAAGGCTCCTATGGACAGGTTATCCGGCTGGCTATGGATATCCTGAGCAAAAACCTTTTGTTCGGAACTTTCAAAAGTGACCTTGATAGGCACGCAGATAAAGGAACGTTTTTTTTTCTGCTCGTCATTCCGAATGCCGGTTCTATTGAGGAAGAGCGGCTCTTCCCCGATCCGGGGCACAATGACCGGTTCACCGGTGGAAACAACTCGACCGGTGATTCCCTCGCCGAGCTTATACTTTCCTTTTTTCTGAGCGGTTGCTGTAATGCCGCAGGCAACCTCTATTTCGAGTTCTCTGGTTAGTGGATTAACGATAGTCACTGTACCGTTTTCCATTTTTTTCATATCCGCCAGTACCCGGACGACGCTGTTGAGACTTTCCTGAAGGTCAGTCCCGGCAGCAAGAATTTTCGTAATCTCGTAAAAACATGAGAGATCTTGACGTGCAAGATCCTGGTTTTTTATTGAAGTATTTAGGTCAGTGATCATAATGAATCAACATCAGGAGAATATTGACAGAATAAATTTTAAGTGGTATAAAAACTCAACACTCCATTACAGAGTGAGGAGGAATGGCCGAGTGGTTGAAGGCGGCGGTCTTGAAAACCGTTGTACGAAAGTACCGTGGGTTCGAATCCTACTTCCTCCGCCACCTTGATATTACGTTCTTGTTTGACAAGATTTAGACTTAGGAGAGATGACCGAGCTGGCCGATGGTGCTCGCCTGCTAAGCGAGTGTGGGGGTCATACTCCACCGAGGGTTCGAATCCCTCTCTCTCCGCCAGAAAATGAAAAGCCGCTCTTCTTGTAAGAGCGGCTTTTTTTATTGCTCTTTTTTTGCTTTGCTTCATATCTTCTTACTTCAGATGTCTCCTCCCTGCCCTTCAGACTTCAGACAGAGAAATCCTTAAAAGCCCCAGAGCAATGAGCGCTTGATCCAGCCGATCACCTCGCCGTGTTGGACCTTCACCCAGCCTTTTTCCTGCTCCAGTGTTCTAAAAACCACGCCATAATAAGCCTGAGCAACCACCTTACTTCTGGTACTCGGTTTATTGCGAATATTAATTTTTCCTTTGTTTTTCTTTTGCGCCTTGACGATCATATGACCGGAACGGTCGATAACATCTTTATGCACCCAACCGATAGCCCCTTCAAAGTCCTTCACCTGAAACCAATCACCGGATTTTTTCACCACCTTGAGCGGAAAACCGATACCGAGTTTCCAGACAACGTCTGTGTCTAGGCTCGGGCCAGATCTCATATTTACATTATCGTTCTTAACAGCAACCATCCTGGCTATAACCGGTCCTGCAGTCAAGCTGCTCAGAAGAACAAAAATGAATAGAATGATAAAAATATTTCTTTTCATGGTATTCAAAATTTGTTTTTTTATGAGGTTTTATTTTTTGGTTACGGACTCTCTTTTTCTCTTTGCCAAGATACTCAAGACAATCCCTTTTACTCCGAATTATTTCCCAATCTTTTTATCAGACACTAAATTGATCAAACGGTCAAGATCGTCAGGGGAGTAATACTCAATCTCCAGTTTACCGCGTGTTCCGTTCTGAATAATTTTTACTTTGGTATGAAAATGATTGGTTAATTGTGTTGACAGAGAGCGACAGTAGGCAACCGGTAATCCATCCTGTTTCTTTTTCTTCTCCACAGGAGATGGTTTCTTTTTCTGGGACGCTTGACGGCAAATATGTTCGGTCTGGCGAACAGAAAGGTCCTCTTGCAGAATTCGATCTCTGATCTCCTGCATATGGAGAGGATCATCTTTCAGACGAAGAAGTACCCTTGCATGGCCTTCGGAAAGCAAGGCACTTGCCACATCATTTTGCAGTGATGCCGGAAGATTCAACAGCCTGAGTCTGTTGGTCACCGTGGGACGTTTCCGTCCTACCTTACGGGCAACTTCTTCCTGCGTCAAATGAAACTCTTCAATAAGGCGGGAGTAGGCAACCGCCTCTTCAATAGGATTGAGATCCTGGCGTTGAATGTTTTCAATCAGAGCTAACTCTAATGTCTCGTCATCGCTGCTGGTCTCCATGAGAATGACCGGCACTTCTTCTTCGCCTATCAGGCGGGCGGCCCTGAGGCGACGTTCTCCGGCAATCAGTTGATATCGATTACCGCCATTGCTGCTGACCAGGAGGGGCTGAATGATACCTCTTTCGCGAATAGATTCCGCTAACTGCTTGAGCTTTTCCTCGTTAAAACTACTCCGAGGTTGATGAGGATTGGTTTCTATCTTGTCGATATCACAAAAGAAAAATTTAGATCCCTCATCGAGTGATAGATCATCCGGCAGGAGTGCGGCAACTCCCCTGCCCAACACGTTTTTTGAACTCATTGCGTTTTCCTGTTTCTCCGTAAGAACTCATTACTAAGCTGATCAAAGGCCTTGGCACCGGCGCAGTTCTTATCGTACTCAATAATCGTCTTACCGTGGCTGGGGCTTTCGCTCAGTCGCACATTCCTTGGGATAATTGTTTTGAATACCTGATCGTTAAAGTGTTTTTTCACCTCTTCTGCGACTTTATGGGTCAGGCTGTTTCGTTGATCAAACATACTCATCAAGAGGCCTTCAATGTACAGTCCCCGATTCAAACTTTTCTTCACTTTGCGAATAGTATCGATCAGCTGAGCCAAGCCCTCCAGAGCAAAGTATTCACATTGCATGGGTATAAGAACAGAATCTGCTGCTGTCAATCCATTAATTGTCAAGAGCCCAAGAGAGGGGGGGCAGTCAACTATAATATAATCGTAGAGTTCTCGAACTTCTTTGAGAATCCTTCGGAGTTGTTTTTCTCGATTTTCTTTTGCAATCAGTTCAATCTCAAGCCCAGCCAAATCTATGGATGCCGTGAGGATGGACAGATTTTTGATACTGGTCCCCTGGATACAGTCTTTCGTGTTTTGAGACCCCATATAACAGGTATAGAGATGTTTATCTGGATCTGCCTTAAACAGTCCAACTCCGCTTGATGCATTTCCCTGAGGATCTGAATCAACAAGCAACACCTTTTTTCTTTTTGTGGCCAAGGTCGCTGCAAGATTAATTGCTGTCGTCGTTTTCCCTACGCCACCTTTCTGGTTTGCAAGTACAACTATTTTTGACTTCATCAGAAATACAACCCTCTTTTTGTTGGATTACGAGTTGGATTACGAGTTAGATTACGACATTCTTGTTAAGCATCTGGGGAAAAAGAACTCGTTACATAAACAAAAAATAAGCCGAGGTTTTACTGTTCGGTTTACGAGGAAAAAACAGATTAAAAGAACAGAATGTCGATTGTTGATCTTTACTTTTCCGAGTATACTACACTACTCTGTGAGAGCGGTGAATGTTTTTTATGTTTCACGTGAAACATTTTTTCATCAACCTCCTGTGGTTGTCGTTTAAACCTCGCAAAAAAGCTCGTTGAACAAGCAGGCTCTTCCTCCACGTTAGATAAATTTCTTTCAAAAAAACAAGCTATGTTTTTGACTGATATACTCATTGTCGGCAGC
Organism: Candidatus Electrothrix sp.; assembly: GCA_049669385.1. Lineage (GTDB taxonomy): Bacteria > Desulfobacterota > Desulfobulbia > Desulfobulbales > Desulfobulbaceae > Electrothrix. The sequence goes on from JBATKL010000456.1 coordinate 5,043, forward strand.
GGTGTAGCAGGGCTGTCCTTTGCCCTCAAAGTATCTTCTTTTGCCCGTGTTACCTTGGTGACCAAAAAACAAAGTGCGGACACCGCGACGAATCTCGCTCAAGGTGGTATAGCAGCTGTTCTCTCAAAACACGATCGGCTGGAGGATCATATTCAGGATACGCTTATTTCAGGAGACGGCCTCTGTAATCGTAAAATTGTCGAGATTGTCGTGGAAGAGGGTGCAGGGCGCGTCCGTGAGCTGGTCGAGCTTGGAGTGGGCTTTCAGCAGGGCAAGGAAGGTGAAGAGTTTGATCTTGGGATGGAAGGTGGACATTCTGCTCGGCGAGTTGCTCATGCTCAGGATATGACCGGCAGAGAAATTGAACGCGCCTTACTGGCCCAGGTACAGGCTAATAAGCAGATTGAAATATTGGAAAATCATATGGCCGTCGATCTCCTGTTGGAATCCAAGGCTACAGGGAAATCCACCGGTGGTAACGAGCGCTGTATCGGGGCCTACGTGCTGAATCGGGCAACCGGTGAGGTCGAGACGTGGAGAGCAGGGGTAACCGTCCTCTGCACAGGCGGCAGTGGTAAAGTCTACTTGTACACCACCAATCCTGATATCGCCACAGGCGATGGTGTTGCGATGGCGTATCGCGCCGGAGCAAAAGTTGCTGATTTAGAGTTTGTCCAATTTCACCCGACCTGTTTTTACAATGCAAAGGTAAAAAACTTTCTCATCTCGGAAGCCGTACGAGGGGAGGGCGGTGTCCTTATTAATAAAGAAGGACAGCCGTTTATGCGCCAATACGACGAGCGTGGGGATTTGGCGACAAGAGATGCCGTTGCCCGTGGGATTGATACGGAGATGAAAAAAAGCGGCGCAGACTGTGTCTACCTGGATATCATGCATAAGGGGCGAGGTTTTCTGGAACATCGTTTCCCGACGATCTACGGCACCTGTAAGGAATATGGGGTTGATATCAGTCAGGAGCCTATTCCGGTGGTGCCGGCAGCACATTATATGTGCGGTGGCGTGCTGACAGATAAGTGGGGCGTCAGCTCGGTGGATAATCTGCTTGCTCTTGGCGAGACGGCCTGCACAGGATTACACGGGGCAAATCGACTAGCGAGCAATTCTCTGCTGGAAGCTGTGGTTTTCGCCCATCGGGCAGCGCGATGGGTTAAAAAGCACTGGCTTGAAATAAGCCATCAGAAAAGTTGTCATGTCCAGGACTGGCGGACAGGCCGGGCCCGGTCTATTGAAGAAAATGTTTTGATCAGCCATAACTGGGACCAGATCCGGCGTTTGATGTGGAATTATGTCGGCATCGTACGCAGTAAAAAGCGGCTCCAGCTTGTGGAGCGGCGGATACGACCTATCCTCATCGAAACCAAGGAACATTTTCATGACTACCTGCTTACGCCGGATCTGATTGAGCTGCGCAATATCGTTCTTATGGCTGACTTGATCATCAAAAGCGCCTCTCTCCGCAGAGAATCACGAGGACTGCATTACCTCCTTGACTCCCCGGAAAGGGACGATGTACTGTTTGGAAAAGATACGGTCTTGGGAAAAAATAAAGGGGAATCCTAGAACAACCTCGTTTGTACGTAGCCTCTGTTTTTCACGCCCTTCAACGTTACCCAACATAGCATAAATTCAAGTTACCCAGCTCAGAATCTGCAAGTTACTCTTTCAATACATTTTTACATAAAAGCACCATATATGGAAAATATTGGTTGATGATCATCAATATATTGTGCTATAAACTCTCGTCAGTTCTTTTTCGAAAGTATTTCCTCTTCTGCAATCTCCACAACATTCTTGGCTGAAACAATCAAGGCCGTTATCCATCATATAAAATCATATAAGGAAAAAATATGGGAAAAAACATGAGCAGCAATATCTCGCAGCAGTCCCTCACAGAAACAGCAGAAACCGTCTTGGCACGTCGTTATTACCTTAAGGATGGAAACGGTAATCTGCTGGAAAATTGGGAGTCGCTCTGTCGGCGAGTTGCGGATGCTGTCGCAACTGTTGATAACGAACGGGAAGATTATCAAACTCTTCGGGAAGAATTTTTTGATATGATCTACCGCCTCGACTTCCTGCCTAATTCTCCCTGCCTCATGAATGCGGGAACAGACCTAGGCCAGCTCTCGGCCTGTTTTGTTCTCCCTGTAGATGACTCTATGGATGGAATATTCACCTCTATCCGCAACGGAGCTTTGGTGCATAAAACCGGAGGCGGCACCGGCTATTCTTTTTCCCGGTTGCGTCCAAAAAATTCTGCTGTCCGTTCCACCCAAGGAGTCGCTTCCGGACCGCTCAGCTTTGCAGCGGTTTTTGACGCCGCCACAGA
>JBATKL010000457.1:0-1986 GCA_049669385.1 Candidatus Electrothrix sp.
GCTTCCCGGATCCCGATGTCATGCAGATAGGCAGCAGCCATGATGACCATGATATCGCCGCCCTGTTTTTTTTCGCCCTGCTCTGCGGCCTGTTCTGCCTTGGCGATGATCTCAGCCTGCTGAGCAACAGCTTCGGCATGGTGGATACGTCGTATATCCTCGCCAAAATACCTGCGCATGGCGATGGCGATCCGATCTTTGAATAAGTCGCCCTGCGTTTCCACCAATTCCGGCGGCAGAGAGCCCAGGCATTGTTCCGCATGGGGGCAATAGGAGGCGCAACCAAAATCAATCTTCGGGTTCAGCATCCTGTGGCCACAATGACCGCAGGTTCGCTGACTGTCATCCTTGAAAAACTCCACCGCTTGACCGCATTTCGGGCAGTTGCTTTCAAACACATTCTCGCCACTCCAATAGCGGCTATCTTGGCCTGGACATTGCATATCTGCCTCCTCTGATTATCCGCTCACCTATCCCAGCACGTTTCGTTTTACTTCTTCAATACCGATTCGTTCAACAAAACGCGCAGTCCTGGTCTTAGGTTTTGCCGTGTTCATGTAATAGGTCAGTGTTTTCCGTACCAGCTCAAGAGCCTCGTTATCCGTGAGACCATCTGCTATCACATCGCCGATACGAGGTTTCCCTGCCGCATTGCCACCGAAACTTAAGCGCCAGCCTTTTTTCTCCGCAGTTAAACCGATATCACGCATCCAAGACTCGCAGCAGCAGCGTACACAGCCAGAAAGAGCGACCTTTACCTTGGCAGGAAGGGGTCCATCCAGCTCCATATCCATCAGAGCCTTTGTGAGCGGCTCTGTGGCACTGGTTCCACAATCGCACCAGGTCTTGCCCGGACATGCCTGCACATAATTGACCCGACTTCTCGCATGCGGTGGGGTAGCGGGAATGTTTAGCTCCTGTTTCAATGCCTCCAGCTTCTCAGGCTCAATCCCTTGAAAAAAAAGCCGTTGCCCCCCGGTCACCTTAATCATGGGCACTTCATATTTCTGGGCAAGCTCACCGACCCGTTCCAGGTCATTAGGGGTAAGCATTCCGGCATTGATTCCGGGCATTGGACAAAATGTTTTGTGGTTTTCCATGTGACAATAACAACTCGTATCTTTTTAATAAATTAATAACAAACAGGACCGAACCGATGTAGGTCCGGTCCTGTGAACAAACAAGGGACTTATCCCAAAATCGCTTTCAAATCCTCTTCCGGTGTTGCTGCAACCGGCTTGATATCAAAGGTCGCGACCAGGAAGTCAAGAATCGCCGGGCTGATAAAAGCAGGCAAGGAGGGTCCGAGGCGGATATCCTTGATGCCGAGATAGAGCAAGGTCAGCAGAATGGCTGCTGCTTTCTGCTCGTACCAGGAGATAATCATGGACAAGGGCAGATCATTGACCTCACACTCAAAGGCACCAGCCAAGGCCACAGCGATCTGAATCGCAGAATAGGCGTCATTACACTGACCAACATCAAGCAGACGCGGAATCCCGCCGATATCACCAAGGTCCTTATCAAAGAAACGGAACTTACCGCAGGCCAAGGTCAGCACGATGCAGTCATCAGGCACCTGCTCAACAAATTTGGTGAAATAATCCCGTCCCGGTTTGGCACCGTCACAACCGCCGACTAGGAAGAAATGGCGGATATCTTTATTCTTCACCGCCTCAATCACCTTATCTGCAACACCGAGCACTGCATTGCGGGCAAAACCGACCATAACAGAGCCGTTATCCGCATCGTCCTGCCAGCCATCCATAGCCAGAGCCTTAGCAACAACCGAGGTGAAATCCTTGCCCTCAATATGAGCGACGCCAGGCCAGCCGACCAAGCCGGTGGTGAAGATACGATCCTTATACTCATCCCGAGGCTTCTGGATACAGTTGGTGGTAAAGAGCACTGGTCCGGGAAAATTCGGGAATTCCTTATGCTGATTCTGCCAAGCTGTGCCGAAGTGACCATAAAAATGCTCGTACT
>JBATKL010000458.1:0-7313 GCA_049669385.1 Candidatus Electrothrix sp.
ATACAGAAAGCAAAGGCTGTTACCATCAGGGCTGCAACTACTTTTTTCATGATAATCTCCTGAAATGTATTATTTTATATATAAGATAAAAATATTAATGACTTGTACTCTAAACTGTTCTTGACGCCTTGTCAATATGAAAAAATCACCTAACAGAATCCTTTGTTTTTACTACTTTTTTAATCTCTTTCGCTTCTTTCACCTCTGGTGGAATGATTTCTTCGATATCCTGCTTCAGAAGCTCATGCGAAACGTATCCGGCGTAGGTTCGTATCATTTTCCCATCATGACTGACTAAGAAAGAGGTGGGAATTCCTGTAACTCCGCCAAATCCGCTCACAACCTCACTATCTGCCATTAAAACTGGATAGTTGATGTTGTCCTGCTCGACAAGGTCATTGACAACACCTCCATCTCCCTCGTCAAGAGAAAGACCAAGGACGGAAAATCCTTTAGCAGATAAATCTTTTTGGAGCTGAATCAGAGAAGGAATTTCCTGGCGACAGGGAGGACACCAAGTTGCAAAAAAGGTTACGAGCAAAACCTTCCCCTTAAAGTCGTCACTACTGATATCTTTCCCGTCTACAGCGGAGGGTAAGGTAAAATCGGGCATAGGGGTAGCCAGCACTCTACTGCTTAGAGCCAACAATAAGATGGCACACACAACGAACGTCTTTTTCGTGATGATTAAATTCATGAACATCTCCTGCATGATATATTTTGACGCGTAATGATAATCAGCTCGACTTTTTTTGTTTATATCAGTATTTATATCTATCCTCACGAATTTGTCAACAAAGAAGCATATCCAATTTACAGCTCTCTTACAAAGAAAAACGTTAACGGTCTGAAGCCCATATACAAGTGCTTCAATTGCGCCCCCCCTCCTTCCGTCTTTATATCCCGTCCTCCCCTCCCTCTAAAAACCATTGCGTCTTTACAAGGTTTTGTGTAATGGTTAGATGTTACACAGCCTCACAGAGCTCTTGACTTTTTATTGCCCTCTTGAAAACTACTTCAAATCCTATGAAAATACGCTGGTTATATATTTTATTGGCCTTTTTATCCATCACACATCCACCTGTTGCCCAATCTGACATTATTGACTCCAGTGTCGCAGTGGTCAACGAAGATGTCATTACCCTTTCTGACGTCAACACAATCGGTGAAGCAATTTTTCGCCAGATTACCGAGGAAGCTCCGCCGGAACAACGCGAGAAAGCACTGCAACAGGCACGAAAAAGAATCATAACGCAGCTTATTGAGAACAAACTGCTCACACAGCAAGCTACCGCACTCCGTATTTCAGTGACTGAAGCAGCAATCGACCACGCGCAGAAGCAGGTGCTGCAACGAAACGGCTTTACCGAAGAAGGCTTTAAAGCCGAATTGAAAAATACAGGCATGAGTGAAGCCCAATACCGAGAAACTCTTCGGGAACAGATCCTTCGCAGCAAATTAATTAACTATGAGGTCCGCTCCAAGATTGTTGTCCCGGACGAAGAAATACAGCGCTACTTTGAGCAGCAATACAGCAAGGAGGCCAAAGCCCAAGGGTATTACCTTTTACAGCTCGGCGTATCCTGGATTGATTCAGGCCAAGCCTCCGAGTTACCGGCAACGAAAGAAGACGCTCGCAAACGGGCCGAGGTGGCGCATAAGCTTGCCCAAGAAGGACAAGACTTCAAAGAGCTTGCCCGCAAATATTCAAATTTACCCTCTGCTGCGGATGGCGGCGACTTAGGCATTTTCGAAAAAAACGAAATGGCGGCATACATGCAAGATGCAGTAATAACGCTGCAACCTGGGGAAATCAGTCCTGTCATTGAACGGCCCGACAGCTATATATTCTTCAAACTTCTGTCGAATGGACAGGAAGAAGAAGGCAAAGAAAGAGTACTTGACGAGAATATTAAAGAGGAAATTCGAAATAAACTGTATAAACAGGAAGCAGAAGAACGCTATAAAAAATGGCTGGAGAAAATACGAAGCGAGGCATATATTAAAATACTCTGATTGCCGCAAAAAACATCGGGTCGGCAGCTGCCCCCTACCCTGTATGCAATATACTGAAAATACAATAACTTTAAATAAAAATCAGTTAATGACCAAACAAGAAACGAGTGACCCACAAGATACCAGAGACACGCCGGAAGAGCACTCTCTCGAACAGGAAAGTGAAAATCTGCCTATCGGCAAGCTCCTGCGTCAGGTACGGGAAAAAAAGGCTTTGACAATCCATGATATCTCGCAGGAAACAAATATTTCTTCTTCCAATCTGACTTCCATTGAGCTGGGCAACTATAATGAGCTGCCAGCAGACACCTTTATTCGAGGCCAGATAATTATTTATGCCAAATTCCTTGGCATTGACGGGCCTGAGGCCGCACGTTTGTTTTTTGAAGAACGAACTCTCTGCTTAACAAATAGAGAAAAAAGCCCTTTTAATTCGCACGGAAAGGGGCTATCAACAAAGCAACTCGCCGAACCGGCCCATATTTCATCTGCGACTTGGGCCGTTAGCCTCCTTTTACTCATTATAACCTTTATTGCTTTCTTTAGCTGGTATACAAACTGGAACCCCTTTGCGTATTTTTTCGGACAGGAGCCAGCTCCAATCAGCACAGCTGCTACTGCGGTCACTCATCCGACCACGACGCCTGATCAAGGAGGACCTGATACGGAGACTGTAACACCTTTAGTTATGGAGCCTACCCCGGCGGCAACAGCGCAAGAAAAAGTTGAAGGTGCTGACAGCGATACCGTTGAACAGGATACCAGCTCTGAGTAGCCAGCTTGCCGTACCAAATCTGCCGTACGGAATGCATTGTTCTGAAAAATGTTGATCTTGGCGAATCGGACAAAATCATCACCCTGTACAGCCCGGATATAGGCCGTTTTGCCGTTATTGCCAAGGGAGCAAAACGCTCACAAAAACGGTTTGTCAATAAACTGGAAGAGTTTTCCCTGCTTGACATCAGCTACCGACCAGCCAAACATAACCGCCTCCACTTTCTCAGTGAGGCGGAGCTGAAAGAAGCTTTTCTCTCCCTACGAACCAATTGGCAACGATATTGTGCAGCAACACTGGCCAATGAACTCGTCCTCCGTTGTACAGGGGAGCATGATCCGGACAGTCGGATCTTCTCCTTACTCCATTGGCTCTTGGAAGCTCTTCACCACGGAGCTTCTCCCCTGCCCACCGTTGTTTTTTTTCATCTTCATCTGCTCGACGCCTGCGGTTACCGGCCCAGACTGAAACATTGCGCGAACTGCTCCTGTTCGCCGGATAAAAACAGAGGGCTCAACTTTGCCCTTCAGCCCAGCAACGGCACCCTTCTGTGCAGCCAATGCAATGGCAATCCCGACCGCTCTCGCTTCACCCTTTCGCTGCAAAGCCTCAAGTTCCTCCAGACAGCCCAAGGTATGACAACCAAGCAAGTGCACCGCTTGCAGATGCCTAAAAACGTTACTTCTGAATGCCTACATGTCTTACACAGCTACTCTAAATACCTTCTGCAATGCGACATCCATTCGTGGAATTTTCTTCGACAGATCAAAGACAAACTGAAGTAAAGAGTGTACAAAGTGCAGGCTCACTTCTTTTTCTTAAAGCTCTTCTCGGTTCCCTTCAGCAGCCGACCGATATTCCCATGATGCTTAATCCAAATCATGACAACAACAAAACAGGCAAGGAAAAGCTTCCACATCGGCTCATCAAAAAGATAAAGACAAGGCAGGACAACGGCTGAGGCCAGCAAAGAACCGAGTGAGACAAATCCGGTAGTAGCAACAGTCGCGATAAAAACGGCTAAGCTGACGAGAACCACTTTGGGAGCCAAAGAGAGAAAAACGCCGAGACCGGTGGCTACCCCCTTCCCCCCTTTAAAGCCAAGATAAACCGGAAACATATGCCCGATCACCGCAGCAGCACCGCAGAGGGCAATCACCGCATGACGATTTGGCGCATCGCCAAGCAGCATCCCGGCAAGATACATAGGGAGATACCCTTTTGCGCAATCAAGAAGAAAGGTTAAAAAACCAAGTTTTTTGCCCAGCAGGCGGGAAACATTGGTTGCGCCGATATTTTTACTGCCCTGCTCACGGATATTTACTCCCCGACCACGGGACAACAGAAGGCCAAAGGGAATAGCCCCAATGAGGTAAGATACTATGATAAGAAATAAATGAGAAAAATACATTATCGTCTGTTCAGGTTACATGCAGAGGTTTGCCCGAGGGCTGTTATCAAATTTCTAAAAAAGAGTGAGGCAGCTTTATCTCCAGGATGGCGCTGTTCCTCCTCTTCATACATGGAAAAGAGGCGGGTCAGAACGTGCATTGCATCCTCTTCGGTCAGTTCGCCCAAATGCTCCCAGGCGTCATTTGATGAGTTCATTTTTTTTATAAGGTTTTGGCAGTGGTAAAAAGTACCGGGTCACCGGCAGGAAGGATAATTTTTATTTCTTATTCTTTTTCAGGAGAAAGTCAAGCGTACAAAGGAAGACGCAAAGATATTTTTTTACTCATGCCCTGCGGAAGCGAGAAAGATACACGGAACTCTGGCATCTCAAAAAAGACTCCCCCTATCTTTCCCAGCAAGTAGCACCATGTGGTATTAAAAAAAGAGTGTACACATGCTGCTGAATAGTTTATTTTCTTGTGCGAGGGGGAAAAACAGTTAACGAGAGAAAGAAAATGAATTTCCGTACAGCAGTCAGTATCCTGATACTCAGCCCGTTCTATTTCCGACATACGCTTCCGCAACGTCTTGAATTAGTCAAAAATTATTGCCGTGAAATGAACAGCTCGTCTGTTTCCAGGAGATAAGAACTCTACAAGTCATTATATCGACTATCAAGCAGCAAATCATTTAAGCAAAAATTTCAAGGTAATTAAAAGCGACGAATTATCTGATTCTTCATGATTTTTCAATCATTCTTTTAATTACCTTCTTCCTTCCAAAGTCGATTCTCCTGAACTCCTCTAGCACCTGATTAGCCGCCTGTTAAAGACGAGTACTAATTACGCACAGAATACGTACCAAAAAATCATCATGCCTACATTCTCAAATAATACATAATCCTATCTTGAGTTTTTTTTACATACCGAAAAACCCGTCTTGATAATTAATTAACCATTTGTATTTATGCAAAAAACAGCTTTACCAAAGCCGCAATATAGCGTTAAATAGAAAGTGAAGGCAATTAATAGAATCGGTTGGCCGAGTCTCACAGCAGGGCTTCCGGTATCCGTTAATTGCCTTCATTTCTTGCCGATCAAAACTCAATATCCCTCTTGGTCATCCAACCCGCTAAAATTCATATAACAATACAACCGAGAATTATACGGAGAGACGGAGAGACGCTTTGTGCGAATGGCACAAATAAACCAAGCGAGAGGAAGGAACAGGGCAGAGGAAAATTAATCGTCAAAAATTCCTCTTGGATCTCCCAAGGACCTTTTCAAACATTCCTCAAGCAGCTCTCTTTGGGTCAATTTCAAATCAATACAAGCTTGATCAATCAACGCTGCATACACGGGCTGAAAACGAATATGCTTTGAAACCAAACTATCATTCTCATCATCGTCCTGCTGCCGACAAATTGAATATTTCTCCACAGTAACCTCCTTGATATTGTATAGGATAATACTTTATTACTACAATGCGTCGCCAAGCAACGCAAGAGTAAAATCGCTCAGTACGCGGACCTCTCCCTCCTAATCCTTCGTAAACTTCTCGCCACTTTCTCTCTCAATCATTGAAATGTTTCAACAAGGCGGTTATCGTAGATTATGTTGCAAAAAGTACTCCGTATTACGCGCCCCGTAATCATAACCCTCTGAATCCAATGACCGACTTTCTCCGCATAACAGGGGTCAACAAGACCTTTCAACCCAGTAAAGAGATCCAAGTCCAAGCCCTTCATGATATACATCTGACCATTGAACGAGGCGACCTTGCTGTCCTGTCTGGGCCCTCGGGTAGCGGCAAAACAACCCTCCTCAATATCATCGGAGGCCTGGACAGTCCAAGCAGCGGCGAGGTTCTCCTTGACGGACAACAGATCACCGGTCTGTCCCAGGCCGATCTTTCGCAAGTACGGCGAGACCAGATCGGCTTTGTCTTCCAGGCCTACAATCTGATTCCAGTCCTGACCGCCCGAGAAAATATTGAATATGTGATGAAGCTCCAGGGACGCAAACAGGCGGAGTGTGATCGCCGCACTATGGAAGTTGCCGAAAAACTCGCTATTGATTCCCTCCTGGACAAGTTGCCGTCCCAGATGAGCGGAGGCCAGCAGCAGCGGGTGGCTGTGGCCAGAGCTGTGGCCGCGACCCCGAAACTGGTCCTGGCCGACGAGCCTACTGCCAACCTAGATTCTGTCTCCGCAGCATCCCTGATGGAGATGATGCAGCGATTGAACGAAGACGAAGGGGTCACTATTATCTTTTCATCCCATGACCCGCTGGTGATTGATAAGGCTCGGCATTCCGTGATCCTCCACGACGGCAAGGTGATTGCTAATGAGCGGACTTCCTGAACTCCTGCTGGCCGGGCTGCTTGGCATCACCCCGGAACTGGCTCTGGAAAACACCAATATCGCCGGATATGACCGAACCCATCTGAGCACAGACTATAACCGCATCCGGGCAAACCTCTCTTTGAGCCACGAGCAATATAGCAACCTTGCCATTACCTTAATCGTTGATAATGAAACCAGCTATACAACCTCTCCAAATGAACTGAACAACGAACTGGACAACGAGGTCTCAATCTATCGAGCCTATGGTCAGTACCAAGGCGAACGTCATTTCTGGTCCATTGGTAAGCAACGTATCCCTCTGGGCGTAGGACGTATCTGGAACCCCATAGATATTTTCAACCCCGTTGATGCCCAGGCCATAGAAACCGGTGAACGAACCGGTACCAACGCAATCCGATATGAATACGCCCTGAGCGAGCTCTCCAACCTGGACCTCACCGTTGCGGATGGCAAAGCGGCTATTCGCCTGAAGGGTTATCTGGAGTATGCTGACATAGGCCTCATCGCCCTTCGGGATAACAGCAATGAACGAAACCTGCTCTGGGGAGAGGACACGTCGCTGGATATTATCGGCTGGGAGTTGGAGGGCCGCCTCCCTGGAACCCGTGTTGAGTTGCGTAGTGAGAGCGGACGGGTGCATAACCGAGAGACAGGAGATGTCTTTACCGAATATGTCCTCGGAGCGGAATACGGTTTTGCCAACACTGTAACCCTGCTTGGCGAGTATCGCTTTTCTGATCAGGACATGAACAACCAGTTCGCCAT
>JBATKL010000459.1:0-1879 GCA_049669385.1 Candidatus Electrothrix sp.
AGATAATGCAGCTGTCTAATCTCACAGTGCTCGGTCTTGGCTACAACCTGCTCTCTTCACTTCCATCATCCCTTGTCCAGCTAAACAAACTTACAGAGCTTTATCTTTGGATGAATCGACTTGCCACGTTGCCACAAAAATTCTTTCAACTGAGCAACCTCAAGCTGCTTCACCTTCAGAGTAATCAACTTGCTTGTTTTCCATCTCAAATCGCCCGTCTACCCAACTTGAAAGAGCTTGAACTTGGAGACAACCCCCTTATCTCCCCACCCATAGACCTCGCAGAGCAAGGCATAGACGCCATTCGCGAATACTTCACCTCCGCCGAAGAAGGCACCAAAACAGTAGCTGAGGTCAAGGTCATCCTGGTAGGTGAGGGCGCATCCGGCAAGACCTCTCTCACCCGCTGCCTGCGGGAAGAGTGCTTTAACCCGAACGAGGAAACCACCCACGGTATCCGCATCAAGAACTGGCAGCTGAACAGCGGTGACCAATCACTCCGCTGCAACCTCTGGGACTTCGGCGGACAGGAGATCATGCATGCCACCCACCAGTTCTTCCTCTCTCGGCGTAGCCTCTATGTCCTGGTGCTGGACGGCAGACGGGACGAGCGGCCCGAATACTGGCTGCGCTACATCGAGTCCTTCGGCGGTGGCTCACCCGTGCTGGTGGTGCTCAACAAGTACGACACCAATCCGAGCTTTGATCTTGACCGACCTCTCCTGCAAGAGAAATACCCCTTTATCGTCGGCTTCTGGCGGACATCCTGCTGCACCGGCAACGGTATCCGCGCCTTCCGGGAAGCCCTGCTGGAGGAATTACAGAAGGTACCGCTGACCCGCAATGAATGGCCCGAAAGCTGGTTCCGAGCAAAGGCAAAGCTGGAGCAGATGGACGAGCCGCGCATCAGCTATGAGGCCTTTGAGGGCGTGTGCCGCGATGCAGGCGTGGCCGGGGAGATCAGCCGGGATGTGCTGGCAGAGTTTCTCCACGATCTGGGCATTGTCATCCACTTCAGCGACTTCGGCCTGGACGATAATCACGTCCTTGATCCCAAATGGGTGACCGGCGCGGTTTATAAGATTATTAATGCCGAATCCGTGGCAGCAGGCAAGGGCCTGCTCCTGCTGGCTGCCCTCAAGGAGGTGCTCCGCCCGGAGGAGGGCGACCCGTATATATACAGGCGGGCCGATCACCGCTATCTCATCGAGCTGATGAAGAAATTCGAGCTCTGCTACGAGCTGGAAGGCGGCGAAGTCTTGATCCCTCAGCTGCTGGCCGTGCCCCAGCCGCAGTTTGACTTTCCCTATGAGGGGTCACTTCGTTTTGTCCTTCACTATACCGACTTCCTGCCGCCCTCGGTCATGCCCCGCTTTATCGTTAAGCGGCATCAGGAGATCAAGGACAGGCTGCGTTGGCGCACCGGGGTAGTGTTGGACCATCCTCAGCTGGAGGCCATTGCCGTGGTGCGGGCGGATAACGAGGCCCGGCGTATTCATATCGCGGTCACGGGCAAGGAGCGCAAGGTCTATCTGGCCCTGATCTGGCTCTCCCTGCGGGAAATCAATACCGGCTTTGAGGGCCTGCGGGTCTCTGAGCGGGTGCCTATGCCCGATGATCCCAAGCGCAGCGTGCCCTATAAAACCCTGCTCACCTATCGGGAAAAGGGCTTGGAGCAGTACATCCCCGAGGATTCGGATCAGGTCTACAAGGTCCAGGAATTGCTTGATGCTGTCCACCCAGATAACGAGGGTGAGGGGGAAAAGATGCGGGTTGCTGTGCAGGCGGATAAGGAGGAAGGACGGCTACGGCGATTCGGCAAGGGCCTGAATAAATACTTTGATGTGGAGCTGGAGTTGTTCGGGGTGAAGTTCGATTA
>JBATKL010000460.1:0-4811 GCA_049669385.1 Candidatus Electrothrix sp.
GCGACAGTAAGATTGTTTGGAAACCTGCTCTGTGTAAGGATGAGCTTGTTGACTCAACGATCCGTCAGGTACAGACAGCCTTAAGCCAGATGGGTTTTTACAGCGGTCTGATCGACGGACAATTGAACCAGTCAACCAGTGAAGCTATCAGATCTTTCCAGGTTGAGAACGGTCTTGCTCAGGGCGGCGGACTGACAGATGAGACTGTAGAAGCTTTAGGAATTTACTAGGATTTTATGTAAGAAATCCTTAGGATTCGTATGAACAAGAAAGCCAAGGGCAATTTGCCCTTGGCTTTTTTTTATGCTTAAACAAGCGCTTGTTGAGGAGTTTCATTGTTTGTTTGTCCGGTATAACAGGGAGGGCGACCGCCGGGCGGCCCCTACGGCACCCGTCCTGCAGGTAGACAGTAATTTCAAGTAAGCTCGTTACTCGGAACGCCGGGTAGGGTAATCGTAAAGACCACCCCGGTTCTCTCGTCAGCAAGGTTCTGTACACTCACCCGCCCATCATGATGATCCAGCACCGTACGAACAATATACAGCCCAAGGCCCAGATGAGGTAACTTATCTTTGACGGCTCGATTGGAGATCATAGAGTGAAAGATTTGTTGCTGCATATCCGGCTCAATAATCGGCCCTTGATTGATAACGAGCAGGGATATATTGTCGTCTTCATGTTGCTCAAGCTGAAGTTCAATTGGTGTGCCCGGAGTATGGAAAGATACAGCATTTTCGACAAGCTTCTCTAATGCTTGGCGTAATCGAACTGGATCACCGTTCACCAAGACCTCATGTTCAGGTGCTTGATAGAGGATGTCGACCTTGTTGAAGGCAGGTCGCCAGCCGTGTTCAAGCCATACGGATACAGCTCTACCGAGATCGAATAACTCCATACTGTCCAGCAGCAGAGCGTTCTTCAAGGTTGTGGCCTCTCGGATTGAGGTGAGAAGCTCTTCCATTCTCTGGACATCGCGTTCGACCCACTCAATATACTCCATAATACGATCTGATGGATTCGTATCAAGCTGTTCTTGCCGAAGATTTTTTACTGAGGCGGCAATGCCAGCCAAGGGCGTTCGCATTTCGTGTTCAAGGTTATCAGCCATTTGCTCCCGGTGTTCAATCTGTTGTTGGAGCTGACTGAGCATGGAGTCCAAGGTGCGACCTAAATCAGCGATTTCATCACTTGCCGAACTCCTGTTGATGGTATTCAGGATCCGTCCATCAGGAGTGATTGCAGAAGCTGCTTGGTTACCCAGACGACGAATTCGGGCGGAGATGCGGAAGGCAAAAAAGAGCAGAATACAACCGCCAAAGAGAAAGGCGATGACAGAAAGAGAAATGGTTTCTTCAATTAAGCGGTTGCTGAGAGAAAGAATGGAGTTGGTGGTTTGCTCGACAACCACGGCCCCGATGACCTGCTCCTGTTCGTACAACGGGGTAATGGCGGCCATGACCTCTACTTGGCCATCTTCCATGAGATAACTGGTCACAGAATGTTTACCGGCAAGTCCTTCGCGGATCCCCTGGAGGTCCAGTTCCGTCGGCTGGGAGGCCTGGTCTTTAAATTCCGTTAAAAACGGATTGATAAAAAAACGATACAGGGGACGCATCAGCTCATTTATACGACCAGAGAGTTTGTCTGTCTGTTTTGTGTTGGGTATTTCCGAGGTGCGCAGGCTGCCTACTTGGGCTCTTACTCTTTGATTGCGATCGACGATTCGAATCCGCGCATAGGGGCGATCAAGAGATTTCAGTATTTCTTCAATGGGCGTTGAGGTCGTCAGGAGCAGGCCTAGAGCCTTGTCTTCCTGTAAGTTTGAAGTGCCGATTAATGCTTTGATATCTCTGGATCCAACATCGTCGACATCAGCTATTGTGAAGGCTAATTTATTTCCAAGTAACTCTAAATGGATACGTATTTCAAGGATGTATCCGCTGTCCGTCTGGTTCCAGACGCCTTGAATTCGCTGCTCGCTGACAGGGAATTTGATGGGAACATCGGGCATGAGAAAGCCATTCACCCAGCCAGGCTCGTAGGCTGTCATTAAATATTTTCTCTGGCCTTCATAGTCTTCAATAACGATTTGCAAATGATCTGAACGATCAAGACGGAGCGAATTCTTGCTCCGATAAATGATATGATCATCCTGCACATCAAAGAGTGCGTATAGGTATTTGTCCTGTTTACCGGCAAGATGACGGAAATTAAGGGACTGGAGCACATAGCTGCCTTCCGAACTGATCAGATGCTCACGGGCAAATTCTTCAGCCTGAGCGAGCTCCGGTCGCCAATCGTCAAGCTGGCCGTCCAACCTGATGGTATTGCTCAGCTGGAAGAGATAAAGGTCCCTGTCTTGGTTTAGGCCATGAAACTGCTCTCTATCGAAGAGGTCGTTCCGGTTGGTTAATGCGGCTGAGACTGCTTGAGCAGTAAGACTGAGGGTTTCTTGCTGGCTGGTGATCAGGCTGTTTTTGAGGGTGTTGTTCAGGCGCATCCCCAGTAAGGGGAAGAGGAGGAGCAGGAGAGAAAGGAGGGCAAGTTTTAAGCGCAGAGAGAAACGCATGGGGTTTGATGTTAATGCCTAATAAGAGGAAGGGGGAAGAAAAATACGATTATGTGCATATTATCAGGTGGCGGCATGGCGGTATTATGGCTGCCAGCGATATCCCATTCCGTATTCGGAACGAATAGCCTTGAAATCGGAATCAACATCTTGAAATTTATCTCTGATTCTTCGGATATGAGCAGCGATCGCATTATTGGTGACAATGACGCTCGCCGCCTCCATTAACTGCTCGTGGTTTTTGACATGCCCTGGCCGTCTGGCGAGGCAGACCAGTATCCAGAATTCAGTCAGGGTCAGGCTGATCGGATGACCCTTCCAGTACACTTCCTTCCGATCCTCATCAATCTGTAAGTCCTTATGCTGAATAATTTTGTTTTCCGTTGTATTGCTGCGTAAAGCCTCAACGGTTCGAAAGAGAGCAGATATTCTGGCGGGTAAAAAATCCAAGGTTGTTGTGTCCTTGGTCAGGTAGTCCCATGCGCCCAGCCGCAGGCCGGAAACTCTATCGAGATCTGAATTGCGTGCTGTAAGAAAGATGATAGGAATAACAGGGGATAACGAGCGGAGGTGCTGGCAGAGATCAAAGCCGCCAGCCATTTCCTCTCCGAGCATGACATCCAGGATGGCAAGGTCGGGCAGAGAGCGGGCAAAGGCAGACATGGCTTCGGGCTTACTGCTGTAGGTGGCCACGTCATAACCTTCGCGCTGAAGGGCCTGAGCATAATTAGCCTGTAGCCTGGAATCATCTTCAACAAGGGCGATTCGGTAGGTCATAGAATAAGATCTATCGCCTGTTTCGGCGTTAAGATTATAGGGGGGTACGGGACTACCCGGTGGAGCGAAAGAAGTTTTTTATTATTTTTACATTAATACCATACTGTAAAATAATTCATGGGGCATGTAAAGAAGTTCCTCCGGCAGGCATAGACTTAATACGGTTTTTGGCCAATCATATTACCACGAGGGGTATACTGGCATACCCATATTTGTCCTTTATCTGGGCAGGAAGCCTTGCCGCAACCGACCTCCTTTGTGCTCTTCCAGACCACTTGAGTGTAATGTCCGCAGACACCGTGACAGCTATTGCTTGCATAATCATAATCTTTCACTTCATTACCCCAGGCATCAACCACGTTTTGCTCGGTTATTTCCTGCATTGACAAAGTGTCGTCAGATCGTTGCACTGCTCCTGCCCAAAAAATATTTTCTCCGTTAGCACCTGTGCTGTGCTTCATTCTGCAACCGCTCCAGGCCAGCTGGTCAGCCCATTGCTGGGCACTCGCCGTCAAATCGTTTGACCACTTGAGGGCAGGTACGCCGGTCTTGGTGCGCCAGTGATTATGGGCCGTAACCATGGACGCCGGATTAATGGTGGATTTTTTTTTTGCAAAAGAGGTGGTGTTCCACGGTGCCTTCGTCGTTGCCAGTGCAGAGGAAGGTTCTTCTGGTATAAGAGAGTTGTTTGTTGGACTCGTTATGCAGGATATGAGCAGAACTCCTGAAAGCAACATTATGATTTTTTTATTCATTCTGCGTATACCCTCCTGTGATCGATTAAAAAGACAGAGTTTGTGAAATTCTCTGCGCAATGAATTGTGGATCTTTGGACGTAATTATATAGAGAAATATGGAGGTTACCGATGAAGACGATTATTTGTCAAATTCATGAACCAGAATATAGTCATTTTCGGCTTTATCGAGGTGGCAGGCTATACATTTTTCAGGTTTGCCCGCCTCCTGAACTTCGCCGGTCGGACTGTATTGAGCCCAAAACCAGTCACCGACCGCTGGGTTGTACCCTTTTACTTTGTACATAATCGTGACAGCCTTCACTTCATCTGCCGGACTCAGGTTGTATTTAACCACCATTGAGCCGTTTTGCAGCGGCCGTTTTTTTGAGTCTAACGCCAGTTGATTGACATATATTTTGTGTTTTGGACCGTGCGGACCTTTGCTGTTGTACGTGCCTTGGTGATCCGGCCAAAATGGCCACTTTTCAAATGGATGCGTGTCGGTAATATACTTCCACACCGCTTTGGCTTCAGCTTCCGGTTTCGGCATCTCGTCCACCTGAGTGAAAAATGTGCAGCCCAGCAATATGCTGCTGATGAAACAACCAGTAAGTATTTTTCTCAACATGTGATGCATCCTTTTTTGAAGAGTGTTGAAATGACAACTTGTTGTATTTTAGGGATGAAAAATAGCCTTTCGAAATCCTGTCGAAACTATGTTTTTTTAC
>JBATKL010000461.1:0-1897 GCA_049669385.1 Candidatus Electrothrix sp.
GTCACCGGTGTTGTCTGCAGATAGAAACCTTTACTCAGCGTGACGTTATGCAGCAATTCGTCCATATATCTGCCCGGCTCCTCATCAGGACTGCCCATCATAAAGGTGCTCGGCTGAATATACACAAAGGTCATACCCAAGTGATTGTGCAGTTCAGTTTCATTGTTCATTGCTCTCTCCTTGATTCATAATGACCGATTCAAGAGATTCGGACAGCAGCACTGCCATACTTTCCACATGCGGCTGAAACATCATGCTCATGTGATTTCCTCCCACCCAATGTTCTCTGATTTCAGCATCAGTGCATTCGGGCCAGCCTTGCGTTACTGACTTTCGGTCAGACAGCCCGCCGAAATTGTTGATTGATTCACTGGCGCAGAACAGATGAATCGGGCAATGCAGCTTGCCAGGCATTGCATAACTGCGATCTGCCTGACAGGTAAGTCTGTACACATTGACCATTGCTTTCAATTCATCAAGAGAGGTATTGGGAGCAAAAATGTTATGTTGCCGGAATACTTCCATAACATGACCATACGCCTCTTCCAGATCCTCAAAGGCTTCCAGGTCCTGCAACGAAATATTCACGTCTGTCTGCTGCGTTGTCTCAAAGGCGTAGACAATGTCATACAGCCAGTTGTACTCGTTATAGTTATCCATGTCGTCGTGTTCAGGCGGCGAATTCGGCGCATAAGTATCCAGGATAGCAAGAACCTGGACCGCTTCTCCTTCCTGTTCCAGCAGCCGGGCCAGTTCATAGGCAACCCGTCCGCCGGAAGAATGGCCTACTAAAATATACGGGCCGACAACCTGCTGCTGCCGAATATTCTGCAGATGAAAAAAAGCCAGCTCCTTTAAATCCCCAATTGCCGAGTGGCGACCATCCAAGCCAGGAGATTGCAGGGCATAAACAGGATAGATTCCGCCCAGGCTGGAGACAAAAGAATGAAAATACATGACTGAGCCGGTCGCTTCCGGCAGAAGGAGCATGACACCCTTGCCCCTCTCTCCGCTCCGTAGCGGAATCAGGCAGGAGGAATCATCTGTTCTCCCTTCACGTAGCTGTTCCGCCAACTCAGCGACGGTTGGACTTTTAAACAGACTGCTGACTGACAGTTTCAGGTCAAAATGCTGGTGTATCTTGGCCATGAGTTGCAAGGCCAGCAAAGAGTGACCGCCAAGTTCAAAGAAATTGTCATGGATGCTGATTTTACTTTGGTTAAGCACGGCTTCCCAGATGGAAATGAGCTGCAACTCAACTGCATCACGGGCAAATTTTCTCTCTTCCTGAGCACCGTTGCTCACCTCACTCACTGCCAGCACCTTGCGGTCAATTTTACCGCTCGGCGCAATCGGCATAGTCTCAACAACACAGAAAGCCGCCGGAATCATGTGGTCTGGCAAATGCTGCTGCAACCATGAGCGCATGGCCTGCGTCTCCAGCGGGCACCGAACGGTGAGATAAGCAACAAGCTGTCTGCCATCCTCATCTTCTCCCCGCAGCAGGACCACTGCCTCGCTCACTGCCTCGTGCTGGCACAGTACGGCTTCAATCTCCCCCAGTTCAATGCGGAAGCCACGTAGTTTAATCTGGTTATCAACCCGGCCAATATATTCTATATTGCCATCAGGAAGCCATCGCGCCAGATCGCCAGTTTTGTACACCCGCTGCTGCTCGCCAAATAATTCAAGTGTGACAAACTGTTGTTCAGTAAGCTCCGGCCGGTTTAAATAGCCTCGCGCAAGACTCTCTCCGGCAATGCAGAGTTCTCCCGCAATACCAAATGGTTGAATCTGATATTCGGCATTTAAGATATAGAGTTTGCTGTCAGCAGTAGGCCTACCAATAGGAACGGATGAATATGTTTCCGGCAATGGGTTGGGCAGAGTGTAGAGG
>JBATKL010000462.1:0-3375 GCA_049669385.1 Candidatus Electrothrix sp.
GGATGTACGAACATATTGAACAGGCCCTGACCAAGACGACCTTTATCCGCCACACCAATAAGACCTACTGGATGCGCAATATCCGTCAGTTTCTCAGCCGGACTAAGATTGAAAAGAAAGAGGCCAGCCTGATTCGCGGAGTGTGTAGGAAATTTCTCTGGCATAGCCGACAGGAGGAGGAGCAAAAAGGACTGGATGGACTGGAGGGGCAGAAAGGAGAGAATAAAAAAGACAGTGAGTGATCCGGCTGTTGTCCGTATTATTGCTTCTGCAAAGAATCGGATTGAAGGGGAGGCGGTTCAGCAGCTTGAACAGGTGGCCCAGCTGCCCGGTATGCAGAAGATTATAGGTCTTCCTGACCTCCATCCGGGTAAAGGCGGGCCGATCGGCGGGGCTTTTTTTAGTCGGACCACTCTGTATCCTTATCTCATCGGCAATGATATCGGTTGCGGAATGGGATTATGGCAAACTGATCTCAAGCAGCGAAAAGCCAAGCGGGATCGCTGGGTGAAAAAGCTGCACGGGTTGGAAGAGCCTTGGGAAGGAGATCCGACGCCTTGGCTCGCCCAAGAAAATCTTGCCCCCAGTGGTTGGGATCCTGCTTTGGGTACCATCGGCGGGGGCAATCATTTTGCCGAGTTGCAAACAATCAGTTCGGTTGAGGATGAAGATGCCTTTGACCGGGCCGGTTTGGCGAACGGTCATCTCTTTTTGCTTGTCCATAGTGGTTCCCGAGGGCTCGGGCAGCATATCCTGACCAAGCATGTTGAGCAGTATAAGAATAATGGTCTTAAACAGGGGACCGCAGCAGCGAAAGCCTATCTTGAACAGCATAAATCTGCGCTGCAATGGGCTCGACTCAACAGGGCGATTATTGCTGATCGTTTTTTCGACATGCTCGGGACAGCAGGTGAGCGCGTCCTGGACATATGCCATAACAGCCTGACCCGTATGACGCTGGGTGGCCTTTCTGGCTGGTTACATCGAAAAGGGGCCGCGCCCTCAGATCAAGGGCTGCTCGTTATCCCTGGATCTCGCGGGAGCTTCACCTATTTGGTTCAGCCGATCGGTAGCCAAGAGGAGAATTGTTTTTCGTTGGCCCACGGTGCAGGCCGCAAGTGGCAAAGGAGCGGCAGTCGGAGCAGGCTCAAAGGAAAATATACCCCGGAATCCCTCCTTCAGACAAAGCTCGGCAGCAGGGTGATCTGTGAAAACAAAGACCTGCTCTATGAAGAAGCCCCCCAAGTCTATAAGAATATATCCGTCATCATTCAGGATTTACAGGATGCTGGCTTGCTCAAGGTGGTTGCCGTACTTCAGCCGCTTATCACCTATAAAACACGGAGAAGATGATGGAAAGCTGCTGGGTGCAGATCACCTCGGGCAGAGGCCCTGAAGAATGTTGCCGTGCGGCCTTTCATCTGCTCCGGGTTTTTTCTGAGCAGGCGACCAAGGAGAATATAGAGGTTGATTGTCTGGAAATAATCCACGGAGATGCTCCCAAAACGCTGCGGTCAGCCCTGCTGTCCATCAGCGGGCAGAACAGTGTCGATTTTATGCGGTACTGGGAAGGGACCATTCAATGGATCGCTCAGAGTCCATTCCGTCCTCGGCATAAGCGCAAGAACTGGTTTGTCGGGGTTCAGCGAATATTCCCTCCAGAAGAAAAGGAGCTTTCCAGTAAAGACTTCAAGTTTGAGAGCATGAGAGCCTCCGGGCCGGGGGGCCAACATGTCAACAAGGTGAACAGTGCCGTCCGTGTGACTCATCTTACCACCGGGCTGGCCACAATGGCGCAGGAAGAGCGTTCGCAGCATATGAATAAAAAGCTGGCCTTGAGTCGGCTGCTCGCCAAAATCCAGGAAAAGCAGGATACTCGCGCACAGCAATCCCAGCAGGAACAGTGGGGAATGCATAATGAGTTGGAGCGGGGGAATCCGGTTCGGGTTTTTCAAGGGGAGCGGTTTCGGGAGAGGAAAGGATAAGGTTGAGGGAGCGAGACAATGACGATTGAACTTACAGCTGCTTTTTTGGGGACATTTTTTGCTGCTCTTGTCTGTCTTTCTGTTGGATTAGCCCTTTTTTTTTGGTTTCGCCGCCGTCGTTATACACGAGAGAAGTTCGCCTTTTTTGCTTTTTCCAGCTGTGTCACCCTGACTTTTGCTGCCATTGCTACCATTGCCGGAGATGCCCCTCCATGGCAGCAGCTTTTAGTCCTTATTCATTATTTCCAGACCGGAAAGATTCTTCCCACTTCTCTGAGCCCGGTTTCTTCCGCCCTCATCGTTGTTGCATTATTCGGCATGTATTTTCTGGCCTACCAGATTTTTCGTTTATGGGATGGGCAGGAGACGAGAGAAACGTATCTTGCCAGACAAGGAGAAGCGGATAGAGGGCTTCTTTTGGAAGCAAGGCTTGGCTTTCGTTATCTCCTGATCAAGAATTCACCCCTTGTACCCTATAAACCACCATTGGGAAGTCCAAAATTACCGGATCTCGGACAACAGGTAGAGCCGGTCGCATGGCGTGATTTAGCTAAGACGCTGCTGAAGATGCGTAAAAATATGCTGGCCTTTGAGGAGGAATGGCGAGCTGAGCATAATTTTTGGCTTGCCCGCCATCGGGATCATGGACACCGAGTAGCTGTGCTCTGTTTTGTTACTCTGCCGGAACAGACTGCATTACATGCATTTCTTCAATATATCGAAAAGATGCAGGAGTCACCGCAGGAATTTATTCTCTGCCTCCAAACACCGAGTCCGGACAAAGAACTTCAGTTGGCGGGAAAATCCTTTGAGGTCATCAGCCTTGATGATCTCCTCAATGGATTAATTGACTTCTCCGAGTACACAGAAAAAATACGGGAAAGGGTTGCCTCTGATCTTTTGCAGGAATCCGAGCTGAGTTTGGAAGCTACCTATGTCAGGCCGCGCTTTCGCCGAGAAGGTGCAAAGAAGGCTGAGGCTGATATTGAACAGGCTATTTACGACTGGCTCAGCAGCACTAGTTCCAAACAGCTCGCACTCCTGGGTGAATACGGACAAGGGAAAAGTACCATCGGCCTGATGCTCACTCATCATCTGCTCAGTAAAGGTGTTGAGCAGCTTGAACGAATTCCGATTTTCATCGAATTACGCGGCAAAAGCCCGGCGACCATGAACCCCGGTGAGTTACTTGGTGCCTGGGGGGATGCCTACGGCATAGCAAGCAGGCCACTTAAGGCTCTGCATGAGGCCGGACGGCTCTTGCTCATCTTTGATGGCTTTGACGAGATGACCCTTGTTGGCAATCCCCAGGAGCGTTTGCGTCACTTCCAAACCCTCTGGGATTTCAATCATCAGAAGGCCAAGCTGATCATTACAGGCCGTCCTAACC
>JBATKL010000463.1:0-2007 GCA_049669385.1 Candidatus Electrothrix sp.
CTTGGTAGCTTATTACTCCGGCTTGATTGCTGACCGGGCGGAAAAGGGTAAAGTCGCGGTTACGCGGGTGGGACAGGGAAGTCAGCTGGGGCAAGGTTGGAAGTCGGGCGCGGAGCTGGGCATGGAGGTGGTCGGTTACCTTGCGCAGGTTATCTTGAACCGCGATTGGATCGGGGAAGACAGACGGGTTAAGGCGCTGAAGAATATACTTCCTTCCAGACTGAAGAGTGAGGCACCAGGTGTCGTTGACAATTCCCCCGCCCAAAGACTCCAGCGTTGCAATTTTTTCGTGAGGGAGGAAAAAGGAGACTGCCTGCCCGCATGCTGCGGTCAAGAGTTCTGCTCCGTCTGCTCCGTCTGCTCGGTTTGGTAATGGGTGTATTTATCCGCCCTCCCTTTGGCCTGCTCGACCGGATATTTTTCACCGTTGATCTTTAGCTTTTTTTGCGCGGCTTCTAGGAGGTCAATATCCAGTCGTTCAGCCATGCGGACAAGATAGATGAGCACATCAGCCATTTCCATGGACACAGCCTCATGTTGCTCATCATTGAGTTTGTTGCTTTCTTGTCGACTCAGCCACTGGAAATGTTCCACCAGCTCAGCTGCCTCCACAATAAGCGCCATGGAGAGATTTTTTGGGTTGTGGAATTGGTCCCAATCACGCTGTTCGGCAAATTTGCAGACAGCAGCGGTCAGTTCAGTCAGTGAATCGGCAGAGGAGGCACTGGGAGAATCGACCGAAGAATCAATAGCAGAGGTAAGAGACGGATCTGGAGTCATAGAAACGGAACCGAGGAAGAAGGAACGCTCCCGAGTCGAAGCCTGGGAGCGCGTAAGATATTCAGCTCTACATGTTCTGCTGCTCTACGTGTTCTGCTATTTTTCTACCCGCAGCACCACGTATTTACTGTACTCCCCAGCTCGAATTCGCAGGAGAAGCTGGTCCGGGTTCTTCCCTTTTTTGACCGCTTTTTTCAGGTCAGCCACGCTATGAACCCGTACCCTATTTATCTCTTCAATGAGCTGGCCTGCTTGGATCCCGACGCTGTCAGCAGGGCTGTCCGGAGCAACTTGGGTGATAAGGATGCCTTGTTCTTCATCATAACCAAACTGCTTGGCAAGCTCGGTGGTGAGCTCCTGAAGGGTCAGGCCCATGTTGTCAAGGAGAGAGCTGTTACTTTTTCGTAAGCGCATCCTGGTGGCCTGGCTGAAATCAGCCGGTTGCTCAGCAATGACGACGCGGATATCTTTTTTTTCACCCTCCCGGAAGACTTGCAGGGTCACTTTGCTGCCTGGAGTGGTCATGGCGATACGATTACGCAGTCCTGTTACGTCGAGCACCTTGTCGCCATTAAGGGACAGGAGGATGTCGCCCTGTTGAATGCCGGCTTTTTCAGCTGGTGACCCCTTGGTTACCTCGGCAATCAGAATGCCGTCCGCCTTGTTTACCCCGAAGGATTGGGCCAGATCTTCGTTCATGTCCTGAATAGCCAGTCCTAGCCAGCCGCGTGTCACTTTACCGCTGTTGCGCAGTTGTTCTTCAACAGATTTTGCCATATTGATAGGGATGGCGAAACCGATTCCCATATAGCCGCCGCTGCGAGAGAACATAGCCGTGTTTATTCCGACGACTTTACCGTGAATATTGAGCAGCGGGCCACCTGAGTTGCCGGGATTGATGGCGGCATCCGTCTGGATGAAGTTTTCATAATCGCTGATGCCCATTCTGGAGCGTCCCTTGGCTGAAACTACGCCGACAGTGACGGTTTGGCTCAGTTCAAAAGGGCTGCCAATGGCTATCACCCATTCGCCGACTTCTAACTTGCTGGAATCTCCCAAGGGCAGGACCGGTAACTTTTTTCCGTTGATTTTAATCAGGGCGACATCAGATTGAGGATCTGTGCCTACGACTGACGCTGTGAATTCCCGTTTATCAGCCAGTCTGACTCGTATGGTGTCGGCGTTATCAACCACATGATTATTCGTTAAGATCAGGCCATCTGGAGA
>JBATKL010000464.1:0-2288 GCA_049669385.1 Candidatus Electrothrix sp.
AAGATTGGCATTAGTTCCGTATAACTACCGTAACTTCTCAAGAAGAAAACAGTGTTTTGCAGGAGGTCTAATACCTTTTTCTGTTGGCTTATCTACGATAATTCTTGTATATTATTTATACAGTTAAAGGGGGTGACTATGAGTAATGTACTCATTTTGCTCTGCGGTGCTAGTGCTCTGTAAAAGCTAAAATTTAGGGTTGATCGTCTCCGCAATTGTTCGGTCTTTCGCTTTGTCCTGGAGGTCGTAACCTTAAAACTTAGTCATGACTTAGCACTAGTTATAATGGACCAAATCTAAAACTCGACTATCAAGTTTTTTGATTGAGCAAAATCAGGCCAGAGTTGTTAGAATTGACGGAATGTTTAGCCCTAACCCGTTAACTTTTTAACAAGAGATAGTCCTATCATACTTCACGAATCTCCTGCATTTATTAAAGAATTTGTCGATGAACTTGACAGTAGCTTGAGGAAACAGAACCCTGCAGCCGGGCTTTCTTGCATTCAGAAGAAATGGTTATCATTCTGTATTGTCGGAATATTGATGATGAATTCAATAAACTGGACCAGCTTTGAGCGTGCCGGTTTTGGCGGTTATAAAAAAGCTGCTCTTTCGTGGATGTTTCGTCACGGCAAAATATTCTGGGAGCATCTGCTGATCGCAAGTATCAAGCTTATTTTGCGACGATACGAGATTAAAGAAGGCATCCTTGTGTTGGATGAGCTAGACCGGGCCCGTTGTAAAACAACAAAAAGAATCCATAAAGCACACAAGCAAAAGGATAAGAAAACAGGCGGTTACGTTAATGGGCAAACTGTCGTTCTCTTGCTCTTGGTGACAGACAGCGTTACTTTTCCGGTTGGTTTCAAGTTCTATATGCCCGATCCTGTTATGACTGCCTGGAAGAAAGAGGATGAAAAACTTCGGAAGCAGGGAGTTCCAAAGAAGAAACGACCAGTTAACCCTGAGCCTGATCCAGAGTATCCGACAAAATATTGCTTGGCATTGGAACTGCTTAAAGAATTCAAGCAAGCTCACCCTGAAATTTCTATAAAATGCCTGCTGGCCGATGCTCTGTACGGAACCGGCGATTTTATGGATGAGGCCTGCAATATACTCGGGATAAGACAGGTGATAAGTCAGCTTCATTCCAACCAGAATGTATATTACCGAGGTCGAAAGAGGAATTTGTCTGATTTTTTTAATGTAACCTGCAAAGGAACAACACGTAAAATGCGTGTCCGAGGCGGAGCAGAAGAGACAATGACCGCAGCCAGTGCTCGTCTCCATGTTGGAGCGCACGGTAAAAAACGCTTTGTTATTGCTGTCAAATATGAAGATGAAAAAGAGTACCGTTATCTCGTTGCCACTGATATGAGCTGGCGAACCGAGGATATTATTCGAGCCTATACCTTGAGATGGCTTGTAGAGGTTTTCTTTGAGGACTGGAAGCTTTACGAAGGTTGGGGGCAGGAGGCCCGACAGTTTGACGAGAAGGGATCAAGCCAAAGCCTGATTCTGAGTCTACTGTTCGACCACTGCCTTCTTCTTCATCCTGAGCAAACAGCCCGCATAGACAACAAACTGCCCGCGTTTACCGTAGGCAGCCTGCGACGAAGAACTCAAATGGAAGCATTGCTTGAATTTGTCCAGTTTCTGGTCCAGCAGGACAATGCTGGAGAAAAGCTTGTAAAATTAGGCAAAAAGGTTAAAGAGTTTTTTCAGCTTGTCCCTTCCAGTAAGCATATGAGTGGACGAGACCTGGGAAGGCTGGAGGCAACGCCTTCTTTATCCTACAAGTGTGTCTGTTAAGCGGGAGCCGAGAAAGGCTCAAGGAAAAAACTTGATAGTCGAGTTACAGGAGATGGAAAAATGAGTGCTACAGCGGCAACGTTGAATGATATAAATATCAAGGCTATTACTCTGTTAAGCAGCAAGCTCGGAACAGCGGACACAATCCGCTTTCTCAATCAATTCACGACCGGATTCGGCGACTACACGCAAGAAAGAAAAAAAGTGTTTGATAAGAAGAGTCTGGATGATATTGTGAGTGAAATCAAGGAGCGGAGAAAACAAATCTGAAAAATACTCCAGGATATAGCCTTGCACGACCAGCACCAGCTCCCGTTTATCGGCCAAGTAGGGCGCATGGTATTGTGAGCAGCTCGTTCATACAGGGGGGATCAGGATAAACGACTCTTTCTTCTTGTTAGTCGTCCGAGCGCTCTTTGTCAATCTCCTTAATCTCTTCTTCTGACAGGCCCGTCAACTGAGCAATCATTTTGATA
>JBATKL010000465.1:0-2022 GCA_049669385.1 Candidatus Electrothrix sp.
GGGTAACAGTGCGCTTATCTTTGCTGATAGCAAACTGAGCTATCAGGACGTCAACAAGCAGGCAAATCTGCTGGCGCATCACCTTCTCTCGCTGGAACAGTCTGGAGACACAACAGCAAGTCCTCTCGTTGCTATCCTTTTAGATCGTTCACCGGAAATGGTTATTGCCGTTTTGGCAGCACTGAAGTCGGGCAGAGCCTATGTTCCTATTGATCCCAACTATCCCCCTGAGCGTATTCAACGAATAGTAGAAAGCAGTAATGCTGCATTTCTCTTAACCCGCAGTTATTTACTGACAGACCTTTCCTTAGAAGAGGCTGCACCGAATTGCCAGGCCGTTTGCTTCGATACCATTGATCTTTCTGCTTCATCTGTTGAAAATCCGACCGTCCCTTGCAGCGCAGAGGAACTGGCCTATGTCATTTTTACCTCCGGTTCTACAGGTCAACCCAAGGGGGTGATGATTAACCATCTTGGCGCAGTCAATACCATTCAGGACATTAACCAGCGTTTCCATGTCACAGAGCAGGATCGGGTTTTGGCGCTGTCTTCGCTGAGCTTTGATCTTTCTGTTTATGACATCTTCGGTCTCCTCAGCATCGGCGGGGCCGTGGTCATTCCGGAACCTGAGTTGGACAAGGATCCGGGATACTGGGTTGAGTTGATGGAGCGGCATCAGGTGACGCTGTGGAACACGGTTCCGGCTTTGATGGGTCTATTGACCGATTATTTAGCCTTCCACCCGGAAGCGGCTCCTGCTGCTCTGCGGCTGGTCATGATGAGCGGCGATTGGATCCCGCTCACCCTGCCGGATCGTATCCGGGAACTGTGGACCGATACCCAGGTGATAAGTCTGGGCGGTGCCACAGAGGCGTCAATCTGGTCGATATGGTTCCCTATTGACCAGGTAGATCCACGTTGGAAAAGCATCCCTTATGGCAGGGCGCTCCGCAATCAGGCGGTTTATGTGTTGGATGAACAGATGAATATCTGTTCGGCATCTGTTCCGGGCCATCTCTATATCGGTGGTATCGGTGTGGCAATGGGTTACTGGCGGGATGAGGAGCGGACCGCTGCCAGCTTTATCACGCATCCGTTGACCGGCGAACGGCTCTATCGCACCGGTGATTTGGGCGTCTATCTTCCAGATGGTAATATTGAATTTATTGGCCGCGAAGATACGCAGGTAAAAATACGTGGTTTTCGGATAGAGTTAGGTGAAGTCGAGGCGGCTCTTCAACGGCATCCTGATGTGGGCGCAGCAGCCGTCAAAGTCTTTGGCTCTGGAGAGAACAGGTCGTTAGCCGCCTATTTTACGGAGCAGATCAAAGAAAACAGCAGTGAAGGTAAAGGTGGAGGCGAAGGTCAGGAGCAGGATCATGAAGCTCTGCTTGAGCAATGGCAGGAGATTTTTGATGAGACCTACAGCGAATCTGCTGCTGCTAATACAGACCGTGGTTTTAATATTGTTGGTTGGAACAGTTCCTACAGCGGCCTGCCGATTCCAGCGACGGAAATGAAGGAATGGTTGGATGGAACGCTGGAGGAGATCAGGTCGCTTGCTCCCAAGCGAGTGCTGGAGATCGGCTGCGGTACAGGTATGCTCCTCTTTCGCATTGCCCCGCATTGTGAGCACTACACCGGCCTTGATATTTCTCAGAAAGCCCTGCATTCTATTGAGGAACAGATCAGCGACTGGGAGTCATCCGCAAAAATCACCTTGATGCAAGGGGCTGCTGATAATCTTGCCGGTATTGAACCGGCCTCTGCGGATACAGTTATTATCAACTCGGTTATTCAGTACTTTCCTTCCGTTCATTATTTACTCACCGTCCTGACCGGGGCGATAGAGGCTGTTGCTCCCGGAGGCAGTCTCTTTATCGGTGATGTTCGAAACTTTCAGCTTTTTGAAGCATTTCATAACTCAGTGCAGTTTGAGCAGGCAGACGATGCTCTTTCTCTTGTTGAGCTTAAGCAGCGGATAGCCCAAGCCCTCCTAAACGAGCGGGAATTGCTCGTTGA
>JBATKL010000466.1:0-4432 GCA_049669385.1 Candidatus Electrothrix sp.
CTTGAGGGTATTTCATCGGCAGGTTGCTCCGTTTCAATCGCACTCGGATATCAATGAACGGGTTATGAAATCGCTCTACCTCAAGGAATATTGCACGGGCATAAACACCATAGTTTTTGGTGATTCCCGAACAGCAGGATATAGTACAGACGCTCTTGAAAACCTATTTAACGACAGCGTATCGTATAACTATGGTGTACAATCTGAGACTTTAGTAGGCGTTTTGCAAAAAATGCAGTGGTTGGAGCAAATGCAATGCCTTCCGGAACGCATAATTCTTCCTGTATCTCTTGATCGGATTGAATTAACGGATTATGCCGATGACGCAAGGCTCCTCATGCAAGAAAATCCTGCTGTTTTGGGGGACAGTCCGGCAACGCGTAATTTTTGGATGCGTCGATGGTTATTTGTGAAAAAATATCTCTTTTCAAGTACAATTTTTATTAAAAATATAAAAATAATAGAACATTATGCTTTTGGCAGAAAATATCATTTAAAATTTATGCCGACAACAGGTGATATTTATTATTCTTTTGATCATCCATGCACAAAAGATATTCCCCCTGTGGGGTCAGTCAGGCTCAAGAAGAGGAAGGTTGATGCCTTCATCAAACAGTTACAACGTATACAAAATTATACGGAAAACTTGAATAAAGACCTGTTTATTCTCTGGAACCCCCAATTGTATAAGATACAGATGTCATACGATATGGATTCCTTAGAGGACTTTTTAAACAAAATAGAGAGTATTTTTCCGGAAATATTGAGAGTGCCCTTGGATGACCCTCGGCTGAAAGATATCAGCCAATACCACGACTGTAGTCATTTTAAGAAAGAACTCGGAAAAAGCCTGCTTGATACAAAACACCTTGTCCCTGTTGATATTCTCATAAAAGAATTTAGGGCTGAACATGCAACGTTTTTAAACTGATCAGAGCCATCTGTCGTAAAGGCAGTACACCATAAAACGTCTCTATATATAATTCGTCTGTTCAAATTTATGCGTATAGTTTATCTTTACCTGCCGGGCAGGACAGCTCGGATACCTGATCTTCAGGCCGGTGCAATACCGACAGAATTTTTTTATGGAGCGCCGGAACTGGAAGCTCGCGGGCATGAAGTGGAATATATTGACGTTCATGATGTTCCGGCTGTTAGTAAATTGAGGGTTGCAGCGGAACTGCTTTTTAAAAGAAGATATCTTCCGGCAAAAGTATATTTCTCTGTTCTGTTGGGCGTCAAAAAAATACTTCCAGCGTTATCGGGCGCAGATGTGGTTGTTGCAACCGCACCTGGAATCGCCTTTTCCCTCGCTATCTGGAAGATGTTGGGCATGGCAGATACCCCTCGTGCATTTATCGCTATTCATTGCGGTTTGTTTAATTATCCGCAACAAGGTATAAGGCGTTGGTTTTCTCGGCGCTTGCTTCGTCAAATGCATACCCAGCTGTTCGGCGTGGGTGAGTTGAAGGCTATGAGGGAATCTTTTCAAATTCCTTCTGAACGAATTCAGGTGAATTGTTTCGGTGTTGATGAATGTTTCTGGACTCCAGAAGAAACTGAAAGTCAGGACGGTTATATTTTGGCTGTAGGCAATGATTCCAGGCGGGATTACGAACTTCTTATTCAAAGTGCATATCACATTGATAGAAAAATAAAATTGTTGACTAAAAGAGAGCTGCCTTCAAAATTGCCGGATAATGTCGAGGTGCTACGGGGATCCTGGCATACCAGGGAAGTCAGTGATGAAGATCTTCGTGATTTGTATCGCAGGGCATTCTGTGTGGCCGTTCCGTTAACGGATTCTATCCAACCGTCGGGACAAAGTGTAACGCTTCAGGCAATGGCATGCGGCACCCCGGTAATTCTCACGCGTACTCAAGGATTGTGGGATAACAGAGAATTACAGCATGAGAAAAATATTTTGTTTACAGAGGCGGGCAAGGTACAAGAGTTTGCTGATACGGCAATGATGCTGAGTCGTGATGTTGAAATGCAAAAGAAATTGAGCCAGGCGGGGCGTGAATATATAATGCAGCATGGACGGATAGGGCAATTTGCAGATCGTCTGGAAACGGTTTGCAGAAAGGTGGCAGCTGATGAGTAAACAGGAACATGATGCCGCCGCTGCCAAACTGCGTGCCGGTGTCTCGTCTTTTGATAAACCTTGGTACAGGAGTAGCTCCGAACTTTTGAGCCGGACGGGGGTTCGAGGAAAAAAATGTTTGGATCTCTGTTGCGGGAACGGGGAGTTCTCTCGTATTTTAAAGGAACGGCATGCAATGGATGTCACCTGTGCCGATTATATCCCCTTTCATACCCAGTATGCAGAGGAGCAGGGGTTCCCGGTAATACCGGTTGATATTGATACGTCTGCACAACAGGTTGATGCCGCTGCGGAACCCTACGCTGGTAAGTTTGATCTTGTTGTCAACCTCGCTGCCATTGAACATGTGTTTAACTCAGACAATCTCTTGCGTTTTGCCCATACCGTGTTAAAACCCGGTGGCTTTTTACTGGTGAATACCCCGAATATTGATTTCCTTGCATACAGAATGTATGCATTGCTTGCCGGTAATCGTCCTTTTGGCGAAGGGCATCATATCAGGTTCTGGGATTTTCGTTTTTTGCGAACAAATCTTTTTCTCCACGGGTTTACTGTTATAAACGATGCCAGGAGCTTTTACGCCCTGCCTCAGGATGCCATGTTGCGTGCGTTTAAAAATAGAAAACGCATTGCGTCGATGGTTGCCTGGCTGTTTCACAGTTGCCAAATTTTACAGCATATTCCTTTGTTGCGAGGAATGTGCAGCGATGAATTAACGGTCTTGGCAGTGAAAGATGAGGTTCCTGCGGTTGGTTTTGAATTAAACAGAGTGCAACATTTTGTAAAAGAGCACACAGGCTCTGAGAAGGGCAAAGAAGCAGGAAAGCGTTTACTGGAGGCGAGAGAGAACGGTTGGCTTGATGAACATCTCTACCTCGCAAAATTGGTTGATAGTCTCGCTCCTTGAGGGTGATTATGTCGATAGTGGTTATTTGAGATGTCTGTTCGCAAAATTATAGGCATTGTTCTTGTCAAAAATGAGGAACTCTATATTGAACGAGTTCTCAATAATATTAAAGATTTTTGTGACGAGATCATTGTCGCTGACAACCTGTCGTCAGACCAAACGCCTGACCGGGTTCAAGTGTTACAGAACGACAATCCTGCAATCATCTATCATCGCATACGCCGTCCCTCTGCATCACATGAGTTGATCAGAAAGTACTGCGGAAAGAATGTCTGGATTTTCGGGGTAGACGGTGATGAACTGTATGATCCCAACGGGTTGAAGAAACTACGTGGTGCCCTCCTACGGGGCGACTATGATGACCGCTGGATGATCCTCGGCAATGTTTTGAATGCTGTAGAAGTCAATTTTGATGAGAAATCTGCTCGGGGCTACCTTGCTCCGCCATGCCGTAGTATGACAAAATTATATAATTTTGCCGCCATTGATGCTTGGTCGGGTTACTGTTCCGAGCGCCTGCACGGAGGGCAGATTGTCTTTCGACCTGGATTTTCCCATACTGACCGGTTCTATATGTATAAAGAAGTCGAATGGCAAGATTCCTGTTTTCGCTGTCTCCATCTCTGCTTTATTCCACGCAGCAATAAGGAACAGCAGGTATCTGGTGAATTGGTGATCAGAAAAAATATTGCGGATCGGCTGTCTGAAGGTATGGTCACTCGCTGTGTCTCAAGGGTGAAAAAATTGTTGGGTGTTGTCCAGAAATCCCCTTGGAAACGAGAAAAGTATATGCAGGGAGAGTTGGTGACCTGCGATATCAGCTCTTTTCTTCCATGAATATCCGGTTAGGGACGGTAAGGTAAAAGTTGTAATGGATCGTTCGCTTCGAATACACGTCATAGGGAAGGACGCATGGGCCTTGGGAACCGAAGATCGGTTGGCCCGGGCCTGTTTGTCAACCTTTGCCACCGTAGTTGATAGCGAGTCAGAGGGGGATTTTATCCATACTGTTGATGTTGAAGATACAGCTGCCAGGATATATCGTGGAGGGTTTGCCCCCACAAAGCCGATAGTCGGGGCAGTGAATAACCATCCGACCAGGTTGATTGAATGGCCGGGGTTTTTTCGTACCGCACAGCAATACATGCATCTTGTACCTCAGTCCAGTTTGGCTGCGGCTGATATGGAACGGCTGGGGATTGCCTTTCCAGGCCAGGTACGCATTGCCACGGACGCGGAATCGTACAGTGTACTCAACGGTGATGACCCGGAATTTATCCGTTTTCGTCGTCAACTCGGAATTCCGAAGGATGTCTATCTTATCGGTCTGTTGCAGCGGGACTCAGAGGGAAGGGATCTTGCTGTGCCCAAGCGTCAAAAAGGCCCTGATATTTTTCTCGGTCTGATGAAGCTTTTGC
>JBATKL010000467.1:0-1917 GCA_049669385.1 Candidatus Electrothrix sp.
GCACCACAGGGGTTATTATGCTTGAGAATAACAGCTGCCGGTTTATCCACCAAGTACTTAATAATATTCAGGCCATTATCTACGTCCGTGAGGTTGATCTTGCCCGGATGCTTCCCCACCTGCAACATATCCTCTACTTTGATTCCACTGACCAAAGCGTTACCTGGCTCAATGAATTTGCAGTCGCCAAGCACCAGATTGCCGTTGACCAGCTCGTAGAGGGCCGCTTCCTGATCCGGGTTCTCGCCGTAGCGAATACCACGCTCGTCCACTCCCCCGTCTTCGGTGGGGATGGCCCAGGTCCGCTTGCGATAGACCAAGGTCTGATCACCAAAAGAAACGGTCATATCCATAGGGAAGGAATCACCGAGGATGGTTGTGTACATTTTCTTGATGTCGCTCATGATAGTGCTCCGGGTTTGTCTTTGGGTTACTGAATAAATCTCTGATTTATTTTGTGGCAAGGGGATGCCATCTTTTCTGAAAGCTCAAAAAGATAAAAAGTATAATATGAACAGCATCGGTTGCCAACAGAGAAAATGGACTGTTGCTGTTACCGGAGCGAAGCTCGGGTTGGGCTGCGGGATGACAAAATCATTTACCCCCTCTGTCTGCTGTGTTAGATTAGCAACCATTTATAATGTTACTTCGGGTTTGTTCATTTTCTCCGGGTGAGAAAAACCTCAGCAAGGAAGGGATTGTCCATCATGTATTTTCAAGATATTATCGCGGCCCTGAATAGCTATTGGGCCTCTGCCGGTTGCGTTGTTATGCAACCCTATGACATGGAAGTCGGTGCCGGAACCTTTCACCCGGCCACGCTGCTCAAGGCCCTGGGGCCGGAACCCTGGAAGGCCGCCTATGTGCAGCCCTCCCGCCGTCCCACTGACGGGCGCTACGGCGAAAATCCCAATCGCCTCCAACATTATTATCAGTATCAGGTGGTGATTAAGCCTTCGCCGAGCAATGTGCAGGAGATGTACCTGGAGAGCCTGAAGCAATTCGGCCTCAACCTGCTGGAGCACGATATCCGCTTTGTTGAGGATGACTGGGAATCACCCACTCTTGGGGCCTGGGGCCTGGGTTGGGAGGTCTGGCTTGACGGCATGGAGATCACCCAGTTCACCTATTTTCAACAGGCCGGTTCCATTGACCTGAAGCCGATTACCGTGGAGATCACCTATGGGCTGGAGCGTATTGCCATGTATCTCCAGGAAAAGGAATCGGTCTACGATATTCAGTGGAACGATGAGGTGACCTACGGTGAAATCTTCCTCCAGGCTGAAAAAGAATTCTCCGCCTTTAATTTTGAAGAGGCCAAGGTGGACGACCTGGTCACCAGCTTTGACAACTATGAGCGGGAGGCCCTGAAACTGGTGGAAAAAGATCTGATCCGCCCGGCCTATGATTACTGCCTCAAATGCTCCCATACCTTTAACCTGCTGGATGCCCGTAAAGCCATCTCTGTGGCCGAGCGCACCCGGTATATCGGGAGGATCCGTAATATCGCCCGTCAGGTTGCTCGACATTATGTGGATCAGCGAGAGGCAATGGGCTGGCCGATGTTGAAGGAAAGGGTCGCGGAAGCGGCGTAGTTTTGTGGTGGTAATGCCGATCTCTGAATTGTATGCGGGCGGTATCATAGAGAGATGAATGTACTTTTTTGGAATCTCAACAGAAAGAATCTTCTCGGGGAACTGCCTGCACTGACTCGGCAATACGATGTCGATATTCTGATTCTTGCTGAGAGTAATCTTTCAGATGTGTCTGTTCTTACTGCTTTGAATTCCGGGCAAAAGAGAAAGTTTCTGCTTCCGCTTAATTTTTCCGAACGCTTGAGTATTTATACACGATTTGTTCGGAAAAGCGTGATTCCCGTATCAGATGCAGGCGGCATTGCCATTAAGCATATTGTCC
>JBATKL010000468.1:0-2053 GCA_049669385.1 Candidatus Electrothrix sp.
TATCCTTGGCCAGTCGGCTCATATTACGGGCCCGGGCAATATCACTGAGTGCGGCAGTGAGCAACGCTGGATCATTTTCTTCCTGACATGCTTCTAAATACAAGCGGATATCCTCTTCGGTTTCCAAATAATCCGCTGTTTCATAATGACTAAATGTTTTGAGTGTACACTTTCTCTGTGCAAGCTAACTCATATCACTTTCTGTTCCAGGTAATCATCTGCATATTCCTGGTCAGTAGCTTTATAATTGTACAGCCGTTCATGCTCTTTCTGCCTTTTAAAGTGCCAATACTCTACCCAATCGTTGCTTGTATATATTGATCGTAGCAACAGCATGAACTCAGCACCATCCAGAGACCATCGACGGCCCGCCCCTTCCATTCTATTTTTAACTGTATGACCACATGTTGACTCTACAATTCCACTCCCAATCGGATAACCTTTCAGTAAATACTCATCGTATTTCATCCATTTTTTGTGGTTCTCCAGGTATCGTATAACTGATTGAAGGGTTTCTTGTTTCTTTTCTGATAACTGAGACTCACGTTTTGTCATTACCTGTTTTAAGCCACCAATTACTCGCCCAACTTTTCCTTGCAAGATGGCCAATAAGTGATTGTAGACCCAATTTTGGGTTTCCGGTTTACCTTCTCCATAAAGGGCATTACCTGCTTTCCATAAGTATTCAACAACGTGGATAATGTCCAATATTCCAACCCAGTTGACCCTAGACAAGAGCAATGCAATTGCGCTCCACAGGCCAAGGGCTCCATCCATAACGACTATCCATGGACGTTTATTATCTCTATTTCTTCTCTGGGCATCAGTGACGATGTCACTCATAACTTCTTCTCGCGGTCGTGTAAGACTGGCTTCTCGCCGAATGTTTTTAGATCGCGTGGGGGGAGTTTCTTGCTTTTCCCCTCTTTTTTTTCTCTTTTCTGGATAGACAAGATTTTTTGCGACTTCTTCAGGCGTTCGAGTAATCCGATCAACCGTGTAACTTACACCCACAGTTGCCTCTTTTTTTTTCTGCCGTTTTTCTCCCTTGCCAAGGCGGGCCTTGATTTTTGCTGCTTCTCTTTTGATGACGGGCACTCCTTTGCCGTCAAATTGAAGCACCTGCAACTCACCTTCAGTATCAGAGGCTGGTAATTCCTTATCCTCATAGAATTTATCGTACTTATCAGCCCCGTCACGGTTTACAACTTCAAAACGACTGGAACTGATATCCAACTTTAAAAGGCTGGAAAGAGTAACGTGCGATTCTTCAAAAGAATCACGAATGCTGCAAAGATTCATCCATTCCTGGAGTAAATAGGAATAACAACGCTCCGGGAAGTTGGCAGCAGCATCCAAAGGACATATACCTTTTTGGCCTTTGAGATAGTAATAACTTCTTGGAACGGTCAACTTGCCGAAAACTGAAAAATATTGCCGTCCCCTTAATTGACTGTCCTTTTTAAAAACATCTTTATTTTCGGTTGTGTAAGATGAACCTACGTCCCCTGTACCTTTTGCCGCAAAATAACATTTCATGGCAGTATTGCCAATTTTCAGCACTCGTTCAAAAATAGAGCGTTCTATATCATACGCATCAAAAGTTTTCGCGTTCTTTTCTACAAATTTAAAGAGGTCATTGACTTCAATTTCCCCTTCCATTATGCTTTGTTCTATAGAATATGCCTGCATTTTGCTCTCCTTTTTTAAGATATTTTTTATATGGTAATTATACCATTTTAATAAGGTTGAGCAGAATGCTTTTTATTGACTATCTGATATTGTTTTAGCAGGTTAGTGCGAGTCTCTCATATTCTGTTGGGGGCTCACAGAAAAAGGGTACACTCATAATATTTTACTCGATTAGGCTTCGTTAAAAGTATCACTTGCTCATCCGAATCTTTGTCTATATACTGATGAGCTAAAGTAACACGTTGAAAGTCAATTGTAAAATTATTCTGGAGCAGAACATGTGGTATGAAAAAGTAATAGAACGCCTTGTTGACCCTCAAATTATTAATGATTCCAAAACGCCTTCCGGTAGGGTTCATGT
>JBATKL010000469.1:0-2133 GCA_049669385.1 Candidatus Electrothrix sp.
ATCTTCACGGTTAGGTCGGACGGTACAGGTTATTTTGGAAGTGAAAATCTAACTACGTTATGGATATTTTTGAATTCGATCACGATTGTTTTAATGAGGAACATCAAATGGCTTGGGGTGAAGACGCTTATTATCCAGGTGAGTATACAGATGAGTATCCCGACTCCGAAGCTGTATGGGTAGACTATGATAAAATACGCCGGGAAACTGATTTGGCCGTATTATTTGTTATTACTTCTGGAGATGATT
Organism: Candidatus Electrothrix sp.; assembly: GCA_049669385.1. Lineage (GTDB taxonomy): Bacteria > Desulfobacterota > Desulfobulbia > Desulfobulbales > Desulfobulbaceae > Electrothrix. The sequence goes on from JBATKL010000469.1 coordinate 250, forward strand.
TTGCGGAACCTCCGGTTGAAGAAGTCCTCGCATGGATACCGAAGTCTTTAATTGAAATTCAAGAGGACAGCCGCATACTTATACCTGAATGGTTCGCCATTAAGGAAAACCTAGTGTAAGGAAACCTGTATGAGGAAGATTGCTGGCATATATTGGGATACCTCTAGCGTTGGGGGCATCGCGACAGAGGCCGAGACGTTCCGACGTATAGCGGCGGAGTCCGGGGACCTCTTACACGTGCTAAGAAGCCCCTGCGCGGTATCTAAAGCCCCGATTCTATACCCGGAACCTAAGCTAATCCGGGGCGGGGATACTTTCATCTATATCGACGGAGAGATCAGTCACCACCCGAACCAGGTGGAAGCCTCTATTGACTTTCTCCATGAGAATTACGATGGGCTGTTATTCATCTTCCCGTGTCCACACGCCACTAAAGCCTACGGAAATGAACCGCACTTTCTTCCGTTCTATACAGATACTTGGCTCCCCAAAGTTATGCGTATCCTCGACGCCTATTGGTCAACCTACGCCGAGTGGGGAGAACTTTGTGCAGCGGAGTGTAATACAATTTTTGTTAACCAGCCCGCTTACGCAGAGCCACTCAAAGGATCACCGCTGTACGATAAGATTGTATTAACCAAAAAGCCCTTCCTACCTTTCAAAAACGATCTTTTTGTTGATCGAAATACGGACCTTCTGATATGGCCTAATCAGTGGAAGGCAATTAAGGGTATCAAACCCTTTCTGAAGACTATCCCCCTCCTCCCAGAATGGATGCAGATTGAGATGTATTCCAATGGGATTGAATATTACCAGCAGCGCCAGGGCGTGGACTGGTTAATGGCAGTGCGCTGGGATCATTTCAAGGGATTCGATGGACTCGGGCGGGCGGACTTTTATGGATACGTCACCCTAACTGAGATGGCTAAGGCTTACGCCCGGGCGACCTGGACGGTTGACTTCCAGGGACATGCCGTCAAGTATGAAGCCTATAAGCAAGGGTCTTATAACAACACAACCGTCGAGGCACTATACTATGGCGCGTTGCCGATTCTGGATTTTCAAGCCACGAAATCTCCGGTACCGAATGACCTATTTTATACGGTAGACTCCCCGCTAGGTCTCCCGGACCTCGATTGGTTAAGACTGCGGGAGAAAGCTTGTGACCCTGGCCGTCGGGCGAAGGCCCGCGAGTGGGTATTGGACTTCCATAGCGCCGCCAAGGTTTGGAAGACTACAATGGAAGGAATGTTCGAATGATCACAATAGTTGAACCGCACGCGGATGATGCCTTCCTCTCCCTTGGAGGACATATTGAGCAATGGATCAAGGAAGGGGTATCCGTGAAGATTCTCACTGTATATTCCGGAACCCGGAAGCGGGCTAAGGACGCTCAGGCCTACGCGAGAGCCATGGGATGTGCGTGGGAAGGGCTTGGATTCATCGAGGACGGCGGCGGCGCGGCGGGCGGTACCGGGGAATTACCCGACGGGGCGCTGTACGACGTGGCAGACGGGGAGAAAATCCTCGCCCCGCTAGGTATTAGCCACCCCGAGCATGCGCTGGTTAGGTCGCGTTTCCCGGCCTCTCGTTTCTACCTTGATCAGCCCTATGCGTCGCAGTGTAAGAACCGGGAGGAAGTTAACCAGAAACTCATTAATACCCAAGTCCTGAGCTTCATGCGTCCGAACGCCCGGAAGTATCGGCACATCCCGCTCTTCAAAGACCAGGCCAAATTCTTCTATTACAACCCATCCGATGTTCTCAAGTATAACATCGAACTTATTGTAGAGGATGTATTATGATACTTGATCCCAAACCCCTGTTCGATTGGGCGACTGAGCGCGAACGGATACGTCTGCTGAAAGACGCCGGGGTACCAAG
>JBATKL010000470.1:0-2227 GCA_049669385.1 Candidatus Electrothrix sp.
AATCTCCTTATGCAACGTTGACGGTTATGTTTGTCGGGTACGTGTTTGCCGGGTACGTGCTCAGCGCGTACTCGTTTCATTTCCCCCCCTCTTTCCTTAATCTTCAATACAACCGCCGAAAAGCCGAAGCCTTAAACACGGCAACCACCTCACTGCCCGGACGTATATCCAACTCCTCCACAGACTGCGGCACAATTTCAGCAATCAGGCTTTGTTCCTGACTGCCCTGACTATCTTGACACTCCAGTTCAACCCCCACCAACCAATCAGTTTCGTAGGTCCGGCGCACGGTGCAGGACAGCATATTACGGGCGCTGGATGCCTCGGGATGTTTTTTGAACAGGAGGATATCCCGACCGTTGAGGGCAAATTGTCCCGGACGCTGATCCGGGGCCTTGACCAGCATTATGGGAATCTGACCCCAGCGACAGCGGAGTAACTGCCCTAGATCCTCCATGTCGTCAAGGTGAAGGAGATTGGCATACCCCTGACCGCCGGTGCCAAAGCTGGTTCGGGCAAGTTCTTCCGTGGCAAGCTGCTGGGCAAGCTGTCCCTGCCGCATCACGAGCACCTCCTCGGTCATCATCCGCAGTTCCTGAAGACTATGGCTTATAAAGAGCATAGGAATGGAAAACTCGGCAAAGACCTGCTGGAGCTGGGGGATAATCTGATACTTGAGCATGCCGTCCAGCCCGGAAAGCGGTTCGTCCAGCAGGATGAGCTGGGGACAGGCCAAAATGGTGCGACCCAAGGCCACCCGTTGCCGTTCACCGCCGGAGAGCTTGCTCACGTTGCGGGCCAGCAGCTTGTCGATCTGGAGTACCTCAATCAGATGAGCCGGATCAATATTACGCTCCTCCTTGGGCAGGCGGTTCATACCGTAAAACAGGTTACGTTGCACGCTCATGTGCGGGAAGAGATGGGCATGCTGAAAGACCACACCCACCCGTCGTTGATCCGGCGGCAAGCTGATCTTCTGCTCCCGATCAAACAGGGTGCGTCCGTTCAGGCGGATAAAGCCGTAGTCCGGCTCCAGCAGCCCGGCCAGCATGTGCATGAGGGTGGATTTGCCGCTGCCTGATGGCCCGAACACCCCGCATTGTTTGGTTTCCAAGGTAAAGGCGGCATGACAGGTAAGATCGGGAAAATTTTTGGTCACATTTACTTCGAGAAACATAAGCCTATCTCCTTGCCAAGCTGCGGTTGGCTGCCTCGCCGATCAGAAGCACGGCAAAGGAGAGTAGGATAGAGATCAGGCAAAGAGACAGGGCCATGCTGTCGCCACCCGGCGTGCTGGTGTACCCATAAATGGCCAGCGGGATGGTCTGGGTGACACCGGGAATATTACCGGCCAGTACAATGGTGGCTCCGAACTCGCCTAGGCTGCGGGCAAACATCAGGGTCATGCCAGCAAGGATCGCCCGGCTGCACAGGGGTACGGTGATGGTGAACAGGGTATCCCACCACTTTGCGCCCAGGGTCCTGGAAGCCTGGATGTATTGGCGGTCAATGCCCTCCATGCCGATGCGGATAGAGCGAACCAGCAGAGGAAAACCGACCACGGCGGAGGCTATGACCGCACCTCGCAGGGTGAAGATGATGCGAATGTCGAATTTGTCCAGCAGTCCGCCGATCCAGCCTTTGCGCCCGAAGAGCAGAAGGAGCAGGTAGCCGGTCACCACCGGCGGCAGGACCAGGGGCAGGTTGACCAGACCCTCCAGCAGGGCCTTGCCGCGCATATTGCTCAGGGCCAGCAGGTAGGCCACGGCAAAGCCGGGCGGCAGAGCAAGCACGGTTGCTGTGATCGCTACTTGCAGGGAGAGTTTTATGGCTTGGATGTCGTCTGGGGACAGAATGAACATGGGATGGTCTATAAAGGATGGGGTCTCTTAAAATGCAAATTCAAATCTGAGCGGAAAGTGCTGTTGAAGAATATGGTTGTATACGGCGTAATTCTTTTTCTTCAGTTTTCCTTACTTTGTATAAATCCCAACGCAATTGCATATTCATCCAGAAATCCTCACTCATTCCGAAATATTTTGCCAAACGCAAAGCAGTACTAGGGGTTATTCCGCGCCGCCCATTTATAATTTCATTTATCCTCTGGTATGGCACATGAAGAGCTTGAGATAATTCACGTTGAGTGATTTTCATCGGCTCAAGAAATTCTTCCATCAACATCTCACCCGGATGAATCGGCTCTCTGAATTTTGGAACTCTAACCATT
>JBATKL010000471.1:0-2546 GCA_049669385.1 Candidatus Electrothrix sp.
GTCCCGTTGGGGCGTTTCGCGAAACGCCCCCTACATATGCCCCGCCCATGATGGATATCCGGTTCATGCGGATCGGTTATTCATCCCGCATCGTAGGGTACGATGCCTTGTGATTGCCCAGGTAGAATCTGCCGGGATGGAGGCGTATAACCGGTCGGGCGTAAAATGTGCTGCGTCCCCTGTTTAGATTCGTTGTTGGCCGTCAATGATGCCAAAGCGTTTGCTGTCAGACGATTGCAGAACCAAATAGCCCATGTAATGGATGGGTTCCTCTTCGGTCGTGTGCAGGGAGAGGAGGTCCTGCCTGAGATCGTCCCATTCGTCGGCTGACCAGGAATAATCCCGCTGAAAGGGCGGTACTCGGTAAAGCAGGCCGTTGCCCATGAGTTGGCGGAAGGTGTTGTTGGCGGTGTTGAAGTTCATGGATGCCGAGCGGACTGCTCGTCCAACGAATTACCAGCTCGGCATTTTGAAGAGCCTTCCCTGTTCACTTTCATCATGTAATCTCAGAATAATCTCTTGGTTAGCAAACACCTGTTTACCCTCTTCTGCTTGTGGTGGCATATCAGAGTCTATCAGAGTAATCACGATCTGGATGCCTAAATTGTTATAGCGACGAATGACATTTAGTAAATTTTCTTTTTTACGAGGATCAAGCGACTCAAATACACCGTCATGATAAACGAACCGTGGAAATTTCTTGTCAAGGTGGGCACGTAATACTGCAAGATCAAAAGCTGTGCAGAGCAGTTTTCGGTAGGTATTCCCCATGCCCGCACTGGTGCTATTACCGGATTCATCCAGAATCTCAGCTTTGAAATCCAAATGCCCTACGCTGTTAAGCGATGCACTTAAAAGTGCCTTACGATCAATGACCTCTTCAATAATTTCGTTGAAAAAAAGCCGAATTGAAGAAAAAAGACAGCTTGGGTCTGAATTTTGTTGTTCAACATCAAATTCAACATCTGCTTGTAAATGTCCAAGCTCTTTCTTCAATAATCGTAGTTCGGTACGTAAGTCTTGCAAACGACCTAAGGCGTTACGCTGACGTTCCAATGAGGTAAGATCAGCTTTAAGGGTTACAAGCTTGTCAGAAACTTGCTTGTACTTGCTGAACACATCTGTCTCGCTGAGGAAAGAAAGGCTCTCCGAACGTCGCTTTCCCAAAGTATTGCGCTCCAAATTAACTTCTTTTAATCTGGCCTCAATTTCTATTAACTCCTCCTGAAGATACACATGACGCTCATCGGTGATGGCACGGTTAAATGTGATCAACTGCTGAAAATCCTTTTTTATCTGGCCCGTAAAAAACACACCGGCCTCTTTAAAGAGACGTTGCGCATCATCTGGATTAAACAGTATTTGCTCTTCTTCTAAAGAATGCCGAATTTTTTTACTGCTCTTGTTCAACGAATAACGTTCTGCATTAAGAGTAGCAATGCGCTCGTCAATTTCCTCAACCAACCGTTTCGTATGCTCTTTATCTTGTGACCTAAAGTCAAAGGAATCAAGCAAGTTTTGTTTTTTTTCTATTTCTTTCTGCTTGAGCAGCAGCATTCCTTCAATTTTACTGATGTCTTCAAGCGAACTACCAAATTCCTTCTGGATTGTCTCTGTCTCTGTCGTTTTATCTTTTATCTCTGTTTCTTTTCTGTAAGAAGCCTCTAATAAGCCACCATTAAATCCTAAAAGATGAGCGAGGAAAGGTTTCCAGTCAGAGTGATTACCAGCGAATTTACGCAACTGGAATACATCACGATAATCCTCCTGAGAGCGTAGCTGATACCCTATTCCTTTGCGGAATGACCAAGGCTTCAATACATGTAAGTCGAGCAAGCCATCCAGTATATTAAGGGCTCTTTTAAAAGCTACATCCCTATGCGCCCAGGCACTCTCCGGCAAGTCAACAAGATTCTGCTTGCCATCCTCATGCTTTATGAAACTGACCTTACTTGCTTTTTCTACGCTGCGACGAACAGTTATATAGGAACCATTGAGTAATTCAATTTCAAGAAAAAACACAAATTCTTTAAATTGATCAGAATGCCTGAACAAGAAAAATTTTGGATTTCGCTTGGCGAGAAGAACAAAATTAAGCAAATTCCCAAGCGTAGTTTTGCCAAGATTATGTACATCCTTGTTCTTATTTTCGGGCAGGCGTATTTCCGCCAAGACAACATTCAGACCTAATTCGAACTCCACCGGTTCAAAAAAACTTGGCTTATTGGAATACAGTTTAGACAGCTTCATCAGGTCCCGTATATTCAACGGCATCGGTTTTAGGGCGATATTCAATCAGCCCTAACAGGTAAAGAAAATTCAACGCGGGTAAAAACAAAATATCGCCACCAATAACGAGGTTCCTGATATACTTTCGTAACTTGCCGTACTCCTCAACCCGGTATTTTTTAAGCTGTGTCAGCAGCAATAAGGAAACGTTGATCACTGTACGATCCGGATGAGAATGTTTAGTAGGTCGCAGCATTTTTTTCTTCTCCAATATCGCAGTTCCAGTACATATAGAACAGCATGATGCGGGTTAAACG
>JBATKL010000472.1:0-10501 GCA_049669385.1 Candidatus Electrothrix sp.
ATCATCCACATTGGCATAGGTTGCCGGAACATCACCGGGCTGCATGGGCATGAAGTTTTTTTTCGCCGTTTTACCCAGGCACTTTTCCAAGACCTCAATATAGTGCATCAGCTGTTGCTTGGAGTTATTGCCGATATTGTAGAGTCGCCACGGACAGTAGCTGGTGGCTGAATCCGGTTTGTCGCTGCTCCAGCTCGGATTGGGGACTGGTACGTGATCAAGCAGGCGGAATACCCCCTCGACGATATCATCAACATAAGTGAAATCACGTACCATTTCACCGTTGTTAAAGATATCAATGGGTCGATTTTCCAGAATAGCCTTGGTAAAAAGAAAGAGGGCCATATCCGGGCGTCCCCAAGGTCCATAAACCGTGAAGAAGCGCAATCCTGTACAGGGTAACCCGTAGAGATGGCTGTAACTGTGGGCCATAAGCTCGTTGGCTTTTTTCGAGGCTGCGTACAGCGACACCGGATGATCCACATTATCATGCACAGAAAAAGGCATGGAGGTGTTGGCTCCGTAGACTGAACTGGATGAGGCATACAAAAGATGTTTAACCTTATTATGACGACATCCTTCCAGCACATTGACAAACCCGACCAGATTGGTGTCCACGTAAGAATGGGGATTGATGAGAGAGTACCGTACCCCTGCCTGGGCAGCTAGGTTGACCACCCCGTCGAACTGCTCCTCGGCAAAGAGCTTTTCCATTAAATCCCGATCCGCCATGTTGAAATCTGCATGGCTAAAGTGCTCAAACTCAAGTAATTGGGCTAACCGAGCCTTTTTTAGCTCAGGATCGTAATAATCATTGAGATTATCCAGCCCAACCACTGTGCGGCCGCTCTCAAGCAGACGCTTGGAGAGATTATGACCGATAAAACCAGCAGCGCCGGTAACTAATATTTTTTGCATGTTGTTTTTTGGAAAGGATTATTTTTTTCACACGTTCCTGTAAGGGCACGGCGCGCCGTGCCCCTACAAGATACCGCATCAATCGTCAAAATCGCCTTCCGGCCCTTTATCGGTATCCAGTTCCGCAGCACGGGCACGAATTTTCTCTTCTGTCCAATCGTCAGGAGACTCAATCCGTCCGGTTTTCGGCCCAAGATCGTAGGAGCCAGCTTCCAGAATAGCCTCTACGGCATAACGGGCTGTTCCGCCTGCGTTGAAGACCTCGGTGAGCATAGTGTAGACAAAGTTGTCAACCCGTCGGGCCATACGCTCTCGGATTGCTCTGGGCTGGCCCATGATTCGGTTTTCAAAGGCAAGATTAAGATTTTTATAATTGCCCTTAGACCAACCTTTTTCCTTGGCATAGTCCTTCATCTCCTGCCACAGCTCTTCACTGAGTCCTTGACCGACTACCTTGACAAACTCACCATCTCCATCAAGGATAGCATTGCCATAGTCATTCACCTCAACACCCCAGGAAATCATCTGAAGGGCTGTGGCAACATTGGCCTTGGTGGTTCTGGTCTGGGACGCAATGGCCTGCAATCGGTCTGAGCTATTGCCCGAGGTGCCGTGCTGGGCCCCAGATACGCCGTAGTCTTTTAAGGCCTCATGGATTTCCGCAGTGAGCTCGACTTGGATTCCTTGGCCGGAGGCTTCGATGCCGTGGGTGGTGCCGTTGTTCAACGCGATCCAATCAGGGAAAATATCATGGGCATTGAGTCCCTTGACTAGGAAGAGGGCCTCGTCTGCCGAAGAAAGTCCTTCGGTTCCCTTAATCTCTCCGACCTCGGTTTCATAGCCTGCCCAAGAGGGGATGAAATTGTTTAGGTCAATGCTGGCCAGCAGGTTGTCATCATCCAACATGTGGGAGGCATCAATGGCGATGGAGGTGATGCCAGCATCAAAGAGCGAGGGAATCTCGGTGCGGGCAAAGGGCAAATCATCAGCTGATTTGATCCCGTAATGATCCGCATGAATGGCTACCGGCACGGTAATACCCAGTTCATTACAAAGGGCATCTACCTGCCGGGCCATATTCCAATAGTTGGTCGGACAATAGGATGAAGCGCCACCCTCGGAACGAGCGATTTCGATAATCAGAGCAGCCTGAGCACGTTGCGCTGCCATCAAGGCCCCGCGTATGACCAGGTGATTACGACCGTTAGCAGCCATGGTCATGGCTTTGCCTTTTGCTAACAGAGCCCGGTCAATCACTTTGCCACTGACCAGCAGAGCCTTGGAATTAGGAAAGAGGGCCTTGATATTCGGTGGACGGCCTATTTCAAGGGCCTTTTCGAAATCTGCTATATAGGACATTGGTTTCTCCTTTTACCAGAGAGATGTACCAGAGAGAACGTCAGGTGTATCTCATCTGCTCTATTGAATGATTCAGGGATGTTTATGGGATGTTCGCATTGGGAGTATTCATACTGGCGTTTTCCCGATTCAGCATACTCTATTCGAGGAATACTGTAAACCTATCCCTTGCTAATTTATCCAGGGAGCAACTTGCCGAGTTGCCGAGTTGCCGAGTTGCAGGTCGATTTTCATCATTGCCTCGTATGAAAGAGCTGAGGCCAATAATAAAAAATGCCTTTCATTTATGTAATATTGTATTTTTCCTTGACAAAGGGAATGGAGCGCAATAGAGAGGAGCCAGTTGAAGTTGACCCGCCTGTCGGCAGCTCATGTTCAGCGTTCGGTCCGGCGTATCTTTATTCAAAAAATAAATTAATCTATATGATGTATCTCAATGTAATGAAAAAGGAGGCAGAATGAAGGCAGAGTCGTTGTTCCCTTTTCTCCGCTGGTTTAAACTGATAACCAAGGAGAGTCTCAAGGATGATTTAATGGCCGGCCTAACCGGTGCTGTTATTGTATTACCCCAAGGCGTCGCATTTGCAACCATTGCTGGCCTACCGCCGGAATATGGTTTGTATACGGCAATGATCACCCCGATTATTGCGGCACTCTTCGGTTCCTCGTTGCATCTTATCTCAGGGCCCACCACGGCCATTTCCATTGTGGTATTCTCCTCAGTGAGTCGTTACGCTGAAGCGGGGAGCCCGGAATTTATCAGCCTAGCTTTGACGTTGACCTTTCTTGCCGGGGTCTATCAGCTCTCCTTCGGGCTTGCCCGGCTGGGCAGTTTGGTTAACTTTGTTTCCCATACCGTGGTAATTGGGTTTACAGCCGGAGCTGCAATTTTGATCGCCACAAGCCAAATCAAACATATTACAGGTATCCCGGTTCCAAAAGGAGAATCTTTTCTCCATACCTGGATTGATCTCTTTCAAGGAATAAGTGATTTCAATATACTTCTCTTGCTGATCGGAGGTGCTACCCTTGCGGTTGCATTTTTTGCAAAGAAATTTTTCCCCAAGGCCCCGAATCTCCTTATTGGTATGGTTGTGGGGAGTTTGATTGCTGCTGTTTGTAATAAATTCCACCTCGCTGATCCGGGTGCCATTAAATTGGTCGGCGAGATACCTGCTCATCTTCCCCCGTTATCATCGCCGGATTTTTCTCCTGCCACCATTAAAATGTTGGCCCCGGAGGCCTTTGCCGTTGCCCTGCTGGGTCTGATCGAAGCCGTGTCTATCAGTCGAGCTGTTGCTACCAAGTCTGATCAACGCATCGATTCGAACCAAGAGTTCATCGGCCAAGGATTATCGAACATCTGCGGTAGCTTTCTGTCCAGTTATGCAGGGTCCGGCTCCTTTACCCGTTCCGGGATTAACTTCGAAGCCGGGGCTAAGACACCACTTTCCGCGATATTCGCAGCAATTGCGCTGATGTGCATCATCTTGCTCATTGCTCCGTTGACGGCTTATCTGCCCATTGCCGCTATGGGCGGGGTTATTTTGCTGGTTGCCTACAATTTGATTGATTTTCATCATGTCAAAAAGGTACTGACATTCAGTAAGTCAGAATCCGCTGTCCTTTTGACCACCTTTTTTGCCACCCTGTTTCTTGAGTTGGAGTTTGCCATCTATATGGGTGTGCTGATTTCCCTTATTCTCTTTCTTGCCAGAACTTCAACTCCCGAGATTCATTCAATTTCCGTTGACAATATTGAACGGGACGGCGTAAGAAAGTTTGTTGATATGGAACAGAAACCGCTGGCCGAATGCTCCCAGTTGAAAATTCTCAGGATTGACAGGTCCATCTACTTCGGCTCAATAAATCACATTCAGAACCGTATTGCAGAGGTGTCGGACAAGGAAGGGATATACAATATTCTGCTTATTGCCACCGGTATCAATTTGATTGATCTGGCCGGTGCAGAGGCTTTAATTGCAGAGAATAATCGTTTGAAAAAGATGGGCGGCGGTCTGTATTTTGTCAATATGAAGGCAGCTGTTTATGAGTTTGCAGTACGATCTGGCTTTATTAAAAATATAGGCCCGGATCACTTCTTTGATAACAAAAGCAATGCTATCTCAGAAATTTATAAAAAGTTAGGTAGAAAAAAGTGTCCTTCCTGTGAGAATAAAATATTCAAGGAATGCCGTCGCTGATTCGGGAATGTCTGACGGGCAGGTCAATACTAACCTGCCTTCCCTCTCCTCCTTTTCTCCTTTTCCCCTTTTCTCCTTGATCCTTCCTCGTCGCCCTGTTTACCCTTCTTCGCTTTCTTCTCTCTCTTCTTCTCCAATCTCCAAGGGCTGTTGCGCAAAAAAACGCACCGCCACAATGCTAATTTCATACAGCACAACCAGCGGACCAGCCATCAGCAGCTGATTGACCACATCCGGCGTCGGAGTTATGATTGCCGCGATGATAAAAGAAAGGAGAAAGGCGTACTTGCGATTTTTTGTTAAAAACGGTGCGTCGACTATGCCGAGTTTTGCCAGGAAAACCATAAAAACCGGAAGCTCAAAAATAGCCCCAAAGGCTAAGAGCAGGCGAAGGGCAAGAGAAAAATATTCACTGACCGCAGGCATGGGGTCAAGGAATTCACTGGAATAACTGATGAGAAAACGAAATGCAGGCGGAAAGACGACAAAATAGCCAAAGGCTGCGCCCCCGAGAAAACACAAGGTGGAGATGACACTGAAGGGGAGCAGCATCTTCTTTTCATGTCGGTAAAGGCCAGGCGCGATAAAACGCCAAATTTGATGAAAAATAACAGGGCTGGCAAGCAGGATGCCTGCGACAAGGGCGAGTTTTAGGTAAAAAAAAACCCTTCCTGGTACGAGATAAAGATAAGGCTTTTGTCTGCGGGAAGCACTCGGATAAGCGGTTGAAAGAACCAATCCGCAATAGGCCGGATAAAGGAATAGGCAACGGCAAAACCAACTACTGCTGCGGACAGGGAGATAATCAGGCAGGAGCGCAGTTCACCAAGATGTTCTATAAGGGTGCTTTGGGAGAGATTGCTCGTATTACTCATTAGGGTTACTCATATTATTTTCTTTTTTCATGGGATTAATTTTGGAACATAGCATACCCTATTCATGAATTGATGTTAAGTCTTTTTAAGTTGTTTCCTGTGCCGTTGCGGGGTGAGTGATCTGAGATAGTGATTGACGTAATGGGCAATCCATTGATAGATTACCGAGAATAAAAGCAGTAGGGATGCTTTTTTAATAATTTTAAAAAAATTTGAAAAAGAGCAAAGAAGTACCGCGAAGTTAATCTGAGGAATGACATAGAGATGCCCCGTATTCTTATTGTAGATGATGAGTTAAGTATGCGTGATTTTCTCAAAATTCTTTTTGAGAATGAGGGCTACGAAGTTGTTGTTACGCCGGATGCGGCTACAGCGTTGGACATTGCTGTTAAGGATCCGTTTGATGTTGTTATTACGGACATTCGCATGCCCGGCATGAACGGTCTTGAACTGTTGATGGAGCTGAAACAGCATTTTCCTGATTTACCGGTGATTATGATAACCGCGTATGCCTCGCCTGATGATGCTGTGCAGGCAATGAGGCAAGGTGCCTTTGATTATATTACCAAGCCATTTCATGTTGATGAACTGAAAAATGTTATCAGGACGGCAGTTCAACGTAAAGCATCGGCAGAAAGAAAGGAGGCAGGGGAGAGTTTTGCCGGAATTATTGGCTCTAGTCCGGAAATACTGCGAATTTACGACCTCATCAGGCGAGTGGCACCCACCCCGGCCAGTGTGCTTATCTATGGTGAATCCGGGACTGGAAAGGAACTGGTTGCCAAGGCCATCCATGAACATTCCAAAGTTGCTGCAAATTCCTTTGTTCCTATCACATGTAGTGCAATACCGGAAAGTCTTCTTGAAAGTGAACTCTTTGGCCATGTCAAAGGCTCTTTTACAGGGGCTGTGGCTGATAAACCTGGGCTTTTTCAGCTGGCCGATTCAGGCACGGCCTTTCTTGATGAGATAGGCGAACTCACGCCGATTATCCAGACCAAGCTTTTACGGGTGCTTCAGGAACGAGAGTTTATGCCGGTGGGGTCGACAAAAACAAAACAGGTTAATGTCCGTATCATCTCTGCAACCAACCGGAACCTCGAAGACGAAATCATGGAGAAACGCTTCAGGGAGGATCTCTTCTACCGTCTCGCTGTGGTGCCTATCCGAGTCCCACCGCTCAGGGAGCGCAAAGGCGATGTTCCTCTGCTGGTAGATTACTTCCTTAAAAAATATTCCAAACTATTCGGCAAAGAAGTACAGACCATTTCTTCCTACGGCCTGGAAGTTTTGATGGACTACAACTTCCCCGGCAATGTACGGGAACTTGAAAATATCATTGAGCGCGGAGTGGCCCTTGAAACATCCAATATTATTCTTCCGGAAAGCCTTATGCTTTCCCGGAAGGAGAAAGCGGGTTCACAGAAAGAAGCTTTATTTATCGGGGCCAAAGATGAGCGGGAACTGTTTGATCGGGGGATGGAGGATATCTTGATCAATTTGGAAACCAGAATGATCAGACATGCGCTTGAAGCAGCTGAAGGCTCGAAAATGCGGGCTGCGGAATTGCTGAAGATCAGTTTCAGATCTCTTCGTTATAAAACGAAAAAATATGAAATGGATTGAAACAAGAAAGATTGAAACGAGAAAAACAGACCTGTCGACCGTGCTCCTGACCGTACTTTTTTTATCCACCGGCCTGAAGAAGAATATGAAGAATATATTATGTCTATAAATAAGCTTATCAATGATTTGAAACCCGTGCGGGACTCAAAGGAACAGTTACGTCGTCATCTGGCCTGGATGATCATGACAAGGGTGATACTTTTTACCCTGCTGATCGCTGTGACCGTGGTCCTGCAGCGCATGGGGCGTAATGTCATTTTACCGCCCAACGCTGTAACATTGGCATTTCTTTCCGTGGTCTTTATCTACTCCATCGGCTCTGCCGGGCTTTTGCAAACAAGAAGCAGTCATTTGCCCCGTTTTGGGCTCATTCAGGTTCTTTCGGATACGGTATTTTCCGCCTTATTAGTGCTGGGCACCGGGTGCAGTCAGTCTATTTTCAGGCCGATCTTTATTTTCCCTGTTCTTATCGGAGGATTGAATCTGAATCGGATTGGCGGGCTTTTGGCCGCCACTGCTTCTTCAGTCTTATACGGGGCGATTCTTCTCTGTGAGTACCTGGAATATATTCCTCCTTTTTATTCTCATACCAATTATATCCCACCAGATTATTTTCTTGATGTTGTCAATAAATTTGCGGTTTATGTGGTTATTTTTTTTGCTATCGGTCTGTCCGGCAGTATTGTCGCTGCAAGGTTGCGCAGAACAGAAGAAGCGCTTTCCAGAACCTCGGTGCAGTTTGATCGCCTTAATATTCTGTACAAACAGGTCTTTGACGATATAAATACCGGTATTATTACTGTTGACGGCAGAAACTTGGTCACTTCATGTAATATCGCCTTTGAAAAAATAACAGGTTTTTTTGCAGAGAAGATAATTGGCCTTCCTTTTGATACTTTTTTCCCGGCAATTATTCTCACAGAACATGATGAGAGCAAGCAGGCAATTAACCTTGCAAGACAGGACGGGAGTTCTACCCGGGTCAGGTTTACCTTGGCCCAGTTGAATCTCCCGCCTGATCCGGAGGGGCGAAGTGACCAGCAAGATGCACGCTGTAAGGTGATCACTCTGCAAGATATCAGCTTATTGGAAAAGATGGAGCAGCAGGTCCGAGACAGTGAAAAGATGGCGACCATCGGTGAATTGAGCGGTGGCATTGCCCACGATTTTCGTAATCCCTTAGCAGCTATTTCTGGATCTGCTCAGATTTTGAGTGTGCATACCAGAGAGAGGCAGAAAGAATCTGACGATCCGATTATCAGCACCAACCGACATTTGACAGATATTATCCTGCGGGAATCAGAGAGGATGGAGAAGACAATTAATGATTTTCTTCAATTTGCACATCCCAAAGAGCTGGAGCCGGAATGGTTTAATCTGAAACGGGTGGTTGTCGATGCGGTCCGGCAGATACAGGGGAAGAAATCCCGCTATCCGGGGTCTACCATCACCGCTGATATCCCGGAAAATCTCGACTGCTGGGGAGACCGGCGGCAGGTGCAGATTATTTTGGTGCATCTCTTGGAAAACAGCTGTTTTGCCTCAAAAGACAGTACAGAGCCCATTATTGTCCGGGTAGAGGAAGATCAGAAAGAACAGGTTGATCTCTGTATTGCGGTTATTGATAAGGGGATGGGAATAGCGGATGCAATCCGGGATAAGGTCTTTAACCCTTTTTTTTCCAGCCGGGAGGACAGTGCCGGGCTCGGGCTGGCCATTGTCCAACAGTTTGTTGAACAGCATGGCGGTACCGTGACGCTGTCGAAGCCGGAGGAGGGCAGTATTGTTGAAATACGGTTACCTCTTCCGGTTCCAACAGAGGATGAAGAAGTATAGAGGAACGTTATAGATTAATTGGAAATTAACCGGCAATCTGCTCTATCTCGGCACCAACCTGCCGGAGTTTCTCCACCATATTTTCATAGCCCCGTTCAAGATGATATATTCTTGAAATTTCCGTTATACCTGATGCGGATAGGCCAGCAATAACAAGAGAGGCCGAGGCCCGCAGGTCCGTGGCCATCATGGGTGCCCCTATGAGTTTATTGCGGGCAATCCCGTTGACAACGGCTGTGGCCCCATCGATATTTATTTTTGCTCCCAAGCGTTGCAGCTCGGCAACATGCATGAAACGATTTTCAAAGATTGTTTCATGGATAATTGAAGTTCCGTTGCATTGGATCATCAGGGCCATGAATTGGGCCTGGAGATCGGTGGGAAAGCCGGGATATGGCATGGTGGTGATATCAACGGCCTGTAAAGGACAGCTGTGGCCTTGGGCGTCAACAGGACAGGAGGCGATGATACTGCTCTTTTTTGTCTCTATCGTCATGCCAACAGCTTGAAGTTTTTCTATGAGGATCGGCAGGTGCGAGGGGTCACAGTCGGTGATTTCGAGTTTTCCGCCGGTCGCCCCGACCGCTATGGCATAGGTACCCGCCTCAATGCGATCCGGGATAATCGTTGCCTCGGTGGCTTGTAACGAGGTAACACCGGTCACTGTGAGACAATCCGTGTCACGGCCTTCAATTCGTGCTCCCATTGCTGTGAGCATGTCAATGAGATTGCCTACCTCTGGCTCTTTTGCCGCATTGTGAATACGCGTTGTTCCGTTTGCCTTGACCGAGGCCATGAGCACGTTTTCTGTTCCGGTGACGGAAGGGATGTCAAACGAAATTGTGTTGCCGGTCAGCGAGCCTTCAACCCGCGCTTCCACGTAGCCGCTCTCAAGGTGGGTGACTGCGCCGAGCTGCTCAAAACCGCGTAGGTGGAAATTGATGGGCCGGGCACCGATGGCACAACCACCGGGCAAAGAGACTCGTGCACGGCCTGTTCGGGTGAGCAGAGGCCCCAAGACGAGAACCGAAGCCCGCATAGTCTTAACCAAATCGTAGGGAGCTTCAGCTCCGGTAAGGTCGGTTGTGTTGATCTGTACGGAACTGCCAGACCGTTCCCATGTTGCCCCTAAGGTTTGGAGAAGCATGAGCATGGTGCGGGTGTCGCGGAGGTCCGGGACGTTGTGGAGGGTATGAGTCCCAGGAGTCAGTAGGGTAGCTGCGAGGAGAGGTAGGGCAGCATTTTTTGCTCCGCTGACCTTGATGCTTCCTCGTAAAGGGCGTCCGCCGTTAATTCGTATCTTATCCATTGTGCTTATTGGTAATTATTGAGTTATGTCTCAGAGAGACCGCTGGTTATGATTTCCCGGCAGGATCGTTTTTACCTGGAATCCAAAATGAATTTCCCGACTCAATAAATGCAGGCTTGAGATCGGTATACCCTTTTCTAGAAAGTATTAAATAGACCATTTACTCATGCCTTATAATGTTATTAATGCATGGAAAACCTTTGTTTTATCTTTGTCGATAATGACAGTAGCTTATCATCTTGTTTCTGCATAAGCAACTGGAAATTCAGAGTCTCGTTCATCGATGAATTGCAAGGGAATTGCTTATACTCGATGAGGAAGTTTTTTACACTTGACTGAATTTCCTACTGTCTGAAAAAAATAGACGGTGAAAG
>JBATKL010000473.1:0-2076 GCA_049669385.1 Candidatus Electrothrix sp.
AGTTTAACCATTCACCTTCAAAGGGGAGTTCTTTCTGTACCTCAAGCTCAAAGGGTTTGTGCAGGTCACCAAAAACTGTCAGCAGGAATTGTAGGTATCCACGCCGCATGTTTTTCGGTCCGGCTACTTCTATTTCTATGTGGTCATACTTGAAGGATCGTCGAATAATTGCCTGACAGGTTCCGTCGGTGACAACAACTCCACTCCGCCAACGTTTTTCATCCACAATGCTTGCATAGCGATCCACAATAAATTGGGTAATGAACAGATCTGGCGGAGAATTATAGTTCAAACGGAAACGCATGGTGTTGACATGGGGCCAGACATCTGGAGGTTCAATATCTGTAAATAGATCCGGCAGCAGCCAGGCTGGTTCACAGGTGTTTTTGAAACATGTCAGCGGATAGCAGAGTTTGAATTCCTGCATAAGGTCAACGAGAAAAGGATATTTTTGGTCAGGGTAGCGTCGCTGGTCAAGCAGTCTTGCCAAATCTGCAAACCTGAATAACCCCTGACGCTCTTTTTTTATCTTGTGATCGTTGAGAAGACGGTAAATGCCGTCAAGCAACCACCGTGGATTGATGACATTCGTATTTTTCAGGCGATAAACGTCCAAAAAACTGACCACTGTGCCGAGCGAAGTGAGCTGTCTGAGTGTCTGGTCCTGTTCTTCTTTGGGCAGGTCTCTGATATGAGGACGCCGCTGATAGTCCTCGTAGCTGATGTAATCCTCCTTCATAGCTTCTAGTTCATTTTTGACTGTAAACCATTCCTGACGCTGGCGGACAAAAACGCTTGGCATTAGTTCCTTGTTGCTGATAATACGATGAATGTTTTTTTCTAGCTCGTTAATCGTATCAAGGGCGTTCACCCCCCTTGCCGGGCAATCATTAATGGCGGTGCGGACAAAGCCGACAATATTGGAATACTCCCGCAGCAGTGGTTCACGATCAATATCGCCTTCGTCCAAATCGGTTTTGTTGATGACCACCAGCACCGGAGCATCCTTGCCAATCCTCTGAACGAGTTTTAACCAATGGTTCAGATCCTTGCGTTCTCGGCGTGCCACTGTGACCAGTACGTACAGGGTTCGTTCGGTGAAGAAGAACTGATGGGTGCTGCGCATGTACTGTTGTCCTCCTAGATCCCAGACATTCAACCGGATAGGGCCTTCCGCGGACTCGGCATCAGTAAGACGCTTGCGTTCTATACCGTGCGTGGTTTCAATCGTGGTATTCTCTCTGATTTTTTTATGGCGCAGCATTTCAATCAGATGCGTTTTGCCGTAATTGCTGTCGCCGATAAACATCACTTTGGCCTCAAGCACAGGTCGTTTGTTTGCGGCCTTAAGCCACTTGAGGATTTCTGATTTTCCTTGTTTCACCACGTCCGGCGGCGGGCTTTTCAGGGGATTTTCAAATAGGTTGATGTCAGACAGGTTATTCATCCCGGCAGGCGGGGAGAATTCAATTATTTTGTTGCTGCTGAAATCCAGTGTGAACAGTTCTCTCATATTGGTCGGCAGCTTTAATTCAGTTAACTGATTGTCACTGAGATTAAGGGCCTGCAACCGCACCTCGTGTTCCTCCAGCAGGTGTACAACCTCCTGCCATCGTTCGTTATCTAGCCTGGTGGTTGCCAGATTCAAACCGATGAGTCGACCCTGTTCATCAAGGGCATACTTGGGCTGCCCTTCCTTAAAGGCCATAACGCCGCTCAGCAGGGTAGGGTGAGCCGTGGCTGGATGCAGGATGAAATCCTTACCCCAGATTTTTTCGATCTGTTCGATGATTGGTGGTTTCTGCATGGTCAGCCTTGCTGTTCTTGTTGACGAGAGTAATGCATGACGGAAGATCATACCCCAACTGGGTTATATTTATCAGCCCAGGGTAACACCCTGGGTATCGGGCGGATGCAATACAGCCCCTTCGGGGCAAGAGAGAAAATACAATTTTTGGATGCTTTTTTCTTATAATGGATTAAAAAAGATAGCAGGTTGCAGGCAGGATTGCAACGCAAGGAAAAACCTCGCGTGCATAACAACTTTCTGTACAGAAAAATAAACAGTAACAAGCA
>JBATKL010000474.1:0-7578 GCA_049669385.1 Candidatus Electrothrix sp.
TATATTTTTTTATTGCATTATAGAAAGCCAGCCCCCTCTCTGGGGGTAGCTTCTTTATTTATTATTACTTCTTTTGTTTTTTGAATGCTGACAGATACAACAAAAAAGGAATGAGGACCAGACACAGTAGGCTGAAACGATAACCACCGAGCATGAAGATGGTATGGCCGGTGAGCAGGGCAGTTTTCGAATTGATAGATTGCGCCTTGAATAACGACGATTCGTGCTGGATCTCTCCTGTGGGACTTATAAAGCCGCTGATGCCGGTATTTGCTGCCCGCACTAGGCTGCGCCTGTTTTCCACAGCCCGAAACACTGTCATGGCCCAAGAGTGGTA
This sequence comes from Candidatus Electrothrix sp., assembly GCA_049669385.1. Classification (GTDB taxonomy): domain Bacteria; phylum Desulfobacterota; class Desulfobulbia; order Desulfobulbales; family Desulfobulbaceae; genus Electrothrix. The sequence goes on from JBATKL010000474.1 coordinate 338, forward strand.
AGGGGCACTTGATTCACCGTACCAGGCGTCGTTTGTGATATTGACCAACAGGTTGGCCCCCTGGACAGCTTCTTGGCGAGCGATATTTGGAAAAATCGATTCAAAACAGATCAGAACTCCGGCCTGAATCCTGTCAGCGCCTAAGGGCTCAAGGGAATCACCAGGTGTGAAGTCGCCTATCAGTTCCACCAGCGGCTTTATAAACCAAAAGTAGGTGCGTAGCGGGACATATTCCCCAAAGGGAACAAGGTGCTGTTTATTATAGCGAGCAGATAGCCTGGCTGAATGGTCGAGGAGTAGGGCACTGTTAGAATAGGCCACTGATTTTTTTTTCTGCGGATCGACCGTGAAATAGGGGGACCCGGTCAATAAGTGGATTTCATTTTGTCGAATAAAGTCACGAACCCTGTTCATAAGTGGTTCACGTGCCGGATAGAAGGGAAGGGCTGTTTCCGGCCAGACCACCAGTTCCGGTTTGTCCTCTCCTTTAAGGGCTTGCGCTGAGAGCGAAAGGTAACGCTCCACGGTTTCTTCTTTTTGCGTTGGTGACCATTTGACATTTTGTTGAATATTACCTTGAACAGCACTGACAAAGGCGGTGTCTGCCGTTGCTGTTTTCGAGGATATCTGTTGATAACGTAGGACGGAATATCCTCCAAGGCAGGAGAGCAGGAGAAAAACCGTCACCGGGTGACTGAAGCGGTAATCAGAGATGCTTGAAGAGGAGGTGGAAGAGGAGAAAGCAGCACGGATTCTGGCTGCTAACCAGAAAAGCAAGGCGTTGATCAGCACAACAGAGAAGGTGATCAGGTAATGGCCTCCCAGGTCTGCTGCCTGGATTAATAACGGCTGTCGGTACAAGGCGTATCCGAGATCCATCCAGGGCAAACCGGTAAAAAGCCAGCTGCGAAGAAAATCAAGGCCTGTCCAAACAGCAGGAGCCGTGAGTAGGAGTAAGGCTGCTGCCTGTCCTCTTGATCTTGACCGGGCAAGCAGACGATTGAGCAGCAGGCAGAACAGGGTCATATAGATCGCCATGTATGCGGCCAGCAGGAGCAGGGCAAGAGTTGCAGCAGCAGGGTGGAGCCCGCCGAAGCGCCTCAGAACCGGGACGATCCAATAGAAGAGGCTAGTATAATAAAGCAGTCCGCAGGTGATCCCCATGCAGATCGTTTGTTTGGTCGATAAGCGGCCAAGAGCGGAGAGCAGGGGGATAAGGGCGACAAAGAGAAGGGGCCACCATCCAACAATGCCCGGCATAGCCAAGGCCAGCAGGAGCGCGGTGAGTAAAGCCCGTATATAAAGAGTATATCCTCCCAGAGGGGAGATATTCGATGGAGCGGCTATCTTTATACCAGCATGCTTCATGCTATCATGTTTCATGCCATCATGTTTCATGCCATCATACCTTGCGAATTCTTACTGTGCGAACTTTGCGGGGATTCGCCACGAGTACGGTTAATGTCAGAGTAGGGGTGTCCACCGTCTCGCCGTTTTGCGGCATCCGTCCCAGGCGATGGATGACAAGCCCGCCTATTGATTCATAGGGGCCGTCAGGCAGTCGGCATTGAAAATGTTTTTCTACCACTTCAATGTCAATTTTAGCATCCACAATAACGGTCTGTGGGTCAATCTGCATGAGTTCCCGTTCTTCTTGATCGTGTTCGTCATCAATCTCGCCAACGATTTCTTCGATGACATCCTCAAGGGTGACGAGCCCCCGGACTCCACCAAATTCATCGGTGACCACAGCTATGTGGTTTTTTTTCGCCTGAAATTCCCGGAGCAGCTCTGTGATTGGCTTGGCCTCGGAGACAATCATCGGCGGGTTGAGATAATTTTCTAAAGAGTTTTCCTGCTCGTTTCCCTCTTCCTCTCTTTCGTCCTCTCTTTTACCCTCTCTCTCTCCAATGGATCGGAGCAGGTCTTTGGCATGGAGGATCCCGACAATATTATCCTGGCTGCCGTTGTATACCGGTATCCTGGTATATCCCTCCATGTTGATCAAGGTCACCGCCTCCTGAACAGAGCTGTTGACATCAATCCGAACGATTTCAGCTGTCGGTGTCATGATTTCTGAGGCAACAGTGGCCCGAAAATGAAAAATAGAGTTGATCAGTTGCTCTTCATGGCTGCTGATCAGGCCCTGTTCTTCACCGTCTTCCAATAATTCCTGAATTTCGTGTTCCAATTCTTGAGTGGTATCAGGAGATCTTTTGAATTTGGCCAGAGACTTCAATCGTTGCCAACATGATTTTCCGTCGCTGTCCTCCTCTTGTTCTGTCATTCTTTTCACAAGTATTCTGTCATAGCGGTGATAAGTACGTTGGTCATAAATAGGTCGGTCATAAGAACGTTTAATTGTATGATGATGCACTATTCTAACACTAGAAAATAGATAAAGAAAGTCAATAAATTTGTCAAAAACTCGGTGACTCTACTCTTTCAGGCCGAGATATTTGCTCTTTTCTCTTTGCGATTTTATATTTACAACTTTTCAACTTGCCGAAGGTGGAGTAGAATGAAAAAATTATTGGAGAGGCATACTCGGACTTCTCGGACTTTCCCCCTGTTTTTTACGAGAGCATGCAGCCGTCAACAGCAGAGGGCTGCATTCCTGAAAAGTTTTGGTTTTTTACGCCTCATTTCGGTCCATTGGGCCGGGACAACAAGAGATGAAGACAGCAGGCGGATAGCCAGCTCTTTTCATATAAAACAGATAAAAGTATTAAGAGGTTGTTTGTGCAAGGCAAAGTACTGATTGCTAATCGCGGCGAGATAGCTGTCCGCATTATGGAGGCCTGTCAAGATCTCGGCCTTGAATATACCATTATCTATACAGATGCTGATCAAGACTCTGAGCATGTGCAGCGTAATCGGCTCAACGGTACTGATCAAAATGCGTGGCGGGTGGTCAGTTACACTGACCCTAATGATCTCCTGGCTGTGGCCGATTATACCGGCTGTACGGCGATTCACCCCGGATATGGTTTTTTCTCGGAAGACTACCGCTTCGCTCGCCGGGTAACTGTTCGTGATCGACCCCTTGTTTTTATAGGGCCGAGCTGGGAGGTTATCCGTGACCTTGGTGATAAGATCAATACCAAGCGAGTTGCCAATAAATTGGGCATCCCCACGATCCCAGGAACTTCCGCTCCTATCTATAATGAAATGGAAGCCGAGGAAATTGCTCAGCATCTCTTTGATATACAAAGCGAAGAGAATGAGCCGCATCCGGCTATACTGATCAAGGCGGCAGCTGGCGGCGGCGGCATGGGGATTGAGGAGGTCAACCGAATCGAGCATTTCCGTCGTGTCTATCGGCAGGTGCAGAATTATGCCAAGCGGCAGTTCGGTGACGGCGGAGTACTGATTGAGCAACGACTGCGTGACTTTAATCATCTTGAAGTGCAGTTGGTCTGTTCTCGTCATGATGAACGCATCCATTTCGGCTCCCGTAATTGTACGATTCAGTCCACGGGGCGGCAAAAGCGGGTTGAGGCTGCGCCCGGTTTCGATACCTCCTGTTTTAATTACGATTTTGACGCAGAAAAGGTTCTGGACAGCGTTATTGAGAATTCTTTAAAGCTGGCTGAACATGTTAAATACGATAATGTCGGGACCTGGGAATGGATTGTCAGTCGTAGTGGCAAACCGTATCTCCTGGAGGTGAATACCCGTATCCAGGTAGAAAACGATGTCTCGGCCCGGATCAGTTATCTTGATGATAAGCATCCAAACCTGCTTCGGGAACAGATTCGCCTTGCCCTTGGCGAACCCATGGGCTATCAGCAGAGTGACGTGGTTTTTCGCGGAGCAAGTATCGAACTGCGAATAGTTGCTGAAAATACTCAGCGGGATTTTGCTCCCTGGATCGGCACAATCACCCGGTTTGACCTGCCTCAGTATGAATGGTCAGCCACCTATAGTCATGTCCCGACCGACCGACCCTACGCCATCCCGAGTGAGTATGACCCCAACCTGGCCTTGGCCTTGGTCTGGGGAGACAGCGTAGAACAGGCCAAAGAACGTGCCCGGCAGTTTATTGATGCCTCCTGTATTGAAGGGGTCAACAGCTCGGGTAATGCCATCCTGACAAATCTTGATTATCTGCGTGAAAATCTTGATCGCCTTCTGACCTTTTAAGAAAAACGGTCATTTTTACCCTCTCATTTCTGCCCTCTATATCTCAGCCTAACGGGCCGGGAGGGCAAAAAAGAAAGATGAAGGGTAAGTGCCGACTGTTTTCATATAAAATGTATGTATCCTATTAATGTATAATGAATGATCTTATCAAAGAGCTTCAGAGTGTTGACCAACGCATAGGTTATCTGGTTCATATAAAGGATAACACCGAGTGGGGCAATCTTGCTGAGTTTCAAGAAGAAGCCGAACAACTGAAAAACGATGTTTTTGATCTGGGGAAAGCGGAATTCAGTGCGCGGCTCGAAAAGCTGGAAGACTCTGTTCGTTTTCTCGAAGAACGTTGCGAAGAAGGCCTAACACCCATGGAGCAAGTACGTATTGTTCGCTCCCCCTTACGCTTTTCTCTGAAAGATATTTTGGAAAATGTGTATGAGGAACACACCGAGCTCGGTGGTGAAGGCGAGGCCAATATCGACCCATCGCTGGTGGTTGCTAAAGCCAATATCGTCCGCCGTATCAAAAAAAAGCCGTATACCTCGCCGGTGATGATTATCGGCCAAGAAGTCGGCCACGGAGAAGAATTCCGTAACGGCGGTTCCTGTAAGCCCTGGGGTAACGAGAAGGCCATGCGCTATATGAAGGTGGCTGAAACTGAGGGCATTCCTATCCATTTTTATGTCTTCACACCGGGATCGTATCCGGTTGAGGAATATCCTGGTGCGGCCCAGCAGATTGCTCGTAATCTCTACACCATGACCAAGCTGCGTGTGCCTATGATTTCGGTGATTTCCGAAGGAGGGTCTGGAGGAGCTGAAGCTGTGGGGATGAGCGATTTTCGTCTCATGTTCTCCCATGGCTATTATTCAGTTATCTCCCCAGAGGGAGCCGCAGCCATTGAAGGTCGGGTAAAAGAGGGGCAGAAGGTCTCTCAGGAACTTATTGAGCGCTGTGCCCGCCAATTGAATATTACCGCAACAGATAACCTGCGGCTGGGTACGATTGACCGTATTATTCAGGAGCCGCCTCTGGGGGCGAAGACCGATGATTTTGCCTTCTTTGCCCGGATTCGTTCTGAAATTATTCGGGCCACTGACGAGGTGGTCCTGAAGACCAAGAGTGTGCGCGGATTTCGTTCCTATGAGGTGAAAAAGAAAAAGGCGGAAAACCCAGACGAGGCCCCACAGATTGATATTCCCTGGGATCTCGGCGAGAAAGAAGAGGAACGATTACTGCGGGCGCGTTCTAAAAAATACCGTGGGATGAGCATGCACAGTTTCGGGGTGATCAACATTCCGACGGAAAACATGTTCAAGTATCTTTATTCGACTTCTGAAAAACTCTGGTATACTTTTCGTTATGATGTCCTGAAAAACCAGCATAAGCAGATGCAGAAAACCTTGAAGGAGGTTTCTGGCGAAGGAACTGCGCTGGTGAACGGTCTTATTGCTCCCTTTGCTTCTGTCTATAACAAGATAGTTACACAGAGCGAGAAGAAAAAATCCATTGCCACCTCGCCTAGTATTGCAGCTCAGGCATCCGGCGATTATTGTATTATTCCTGATCCGTTGGAGCTGACAGATACCTATACCAGCCCGTTGGCCAACGAAGATCGGACCGTAACCTGTCCAAATGCGGAAAAGAATGGTTGTCAGGATCTCTGGATCCCTGACCTCTATGGCGAATTCTGCGGTGTTTGTGAAAATTGCGGGTATCATTTCCCTCTGGAGTATCAGTGGTATTTGAAAAATATTTTTGATCCCGGTTCCGTCCGGATCTTTAATAACGAGATTTTCTCCCGTAATCCTTTGAACTATGAAGGATTTGACGAACGCCTCAAGGCGGCACGTTCCAGGACGGGCATGGGCAGCGCCAACCTGACCTTTGACGCCAAGGTCAAGGATATCAATCTGGTCGTGACGATGCTCTACTCAGATTTTCGGAACGGAACAGTGGGGTCTGCAGAGGGGGAAAAATTTGTTCGGGCCTGTGATAGGGCTCGGCGGAAGAAACGGCCTTTGCTGGCCTATGTGCATACCACTGGCGGTATCCGAATTCAAGAGGGTACCTTGGGCGTTGCCCAGATGCCGAAATGTACGATGGCGGTCCGGGAGTACATTGATGCAGGTGGCCTCTATATTGTGGTCTATGACAATAACTCTTATGCCGGGCCGGTTGCCTCTTTCCTCGGCTGCTCTCCGTACCAATTTGCTATCCGTTCGAGCAGAATAGGCTTTGCCGGGCCACGGGTTATTCGAGAGACAACAGGTATTGATATTCCGCCTGATTATCACGATGCGAGAAACGCCCTGAAGCGGGGGCATATCCAGGGAATAACTGATCGGCGTGATTTTCGCCGTCATTTGTATCAGGTTATGCAGACCATGGGAAGCCCGAGTCTCTATTATCGATAATTTTTTTTATTAAGTGCAGATAAGCTCTTGACCTGAGCCCTGCTTTATGATATATAATTTGCCTTATTAAAGATAAGGGCCGTTAGCTCAGCTGGTAGAGCAGTTGACTCTTAATCAATTGGTCGAAGGTTCGAATCCTTCACGGCCCACCAGTAATATATATAGGGACGTAGCTTTTTTTAAGCTACGTCCCTTTTTTTATTTTTTTTGCAAAAAGTATCCAACAGAATGAGGGGAAGTTGAACCGGCTACGTCGCCTGTGTGGATGATTATGAAATTTTTATCTACTGAACATGATTGAAAAAATTAGTAATAAAGATCAAGATTGTCGCCGTTCTGTAGAGCAGAAAATATTTTCATTAATTTTAAAGTGTATTCGTTATCAGAAGACGAGGTTATAAGTAAACATTCCTGTGCCCTTGTCATGCCCACATAAAGCAGCCGAGCGGAATTTTGCTTATGCTTTTCATCATCCTTTAGGGACCCTATTCCCATAATAATAACCCTTGAAAATTCAAGTCCTTTACTACTAGGGATCGCAGAAAACGTTACTACGTCATTAGCGGGATTATAGGCATTCTTTTGTTTCTTTGAGTTCATTAACAGGTGCGGTATTTGTTCTGTTTTCAATCGAGACGCTAGATGATCTCCCTGCCAATGATTACAGTATAGTACCGCCATATC
>JBATKL010000475.1:0-10940 GCA_049669385.1 Candidatus Electrothrix sp.
GAATTGGCTTGGCCTCCGCAGCCATTGCTGACGGATCGGCTCTTGCTCAACTGAAAGGTTGGGTGGCGGTGCAGAATACCGACGGGGCAGGTTCTGCTCGTCTTGAGCAGGAGCTTGCTGCCTTATAAAGGAAGGGAAGGGGCGGTAGGGAGAAGAGGGAATTCCTTCTCTTTCAAAAAACAAGGGCAAGGCGATGATTCGCCTTGCCCTTGTTGCCCTTTGAGGAGGTTATGAAACGCGACCTCCCAAGATGCCTGTTCATTAGCTCATTAGCTCAACAGCAGACCTGATGAACAAAAGAATCAGTCAATCTCATAGGTGAACTGTTTCTTTTCCGTGTAGATTACATCACCTTTTCCGCCGCTGATGTAATACAGCAACTTCACTTCGATCTCAACCTCTTCGGTATCTGTATCAAAGTTCATAAGGTGCTCTACTTTCTGGGTCTGGCTCGGGGGCAGGGTCAGATCAATGATTTCTTTGATCTGCCAAGCGCCGTAGCGCATATCCCTGTCCATATCAACGCCGATCTCAAACCAGGTTTTTTCTGCAGAATAGAGTACTTGTTTTTTCGGGTCTTTTTCTTCCAGATTTCGTGCGGTCACTTCCAGGACCACTTTGCCTGACCACAGTCAGCCATCCGGGATACGATGTCCCGCCTTGTTCTCGACAAAGGCGGTGACCACTGCACTGGGTACCCAGGCCTTATCGTTTTTTACACCCTTGATCTGACCCGGCAGGTGACGATACTGAGCGAAATTGACTTTCAGTCCGAGACCTTTTTTCACCATATCCAGATCATGTCCGCCTGGGAAGAGATGGCTTTTCCTACTGGTTTTGCCACTCTTTTCCATGTGGCAGTCCTGACAGGTTTCGGTGCCGCCATTGTTTTGGTAAGCGTTCTGGAAGCTGCCGGAAAGGGTGTTGCACTGGATGGTCTCTCCATCTGGTGCTGTATACTTGCCGTGGCATTGCATACAGAAAACTGAACGGGTGATATCAACGGTCTGGATGGTTTCGTGAGCACCGCCGCTGTTCGCTCCGCTGGGGCCATAGATAGCGCCTTTCTTGGGAGCACCGCGTAGACCGCGAGCAACTGATATCGCTTTCAGGTTATGACAGGAAACACAGCCGACATTCAATTTTGACAGCTCTTTTTTGGCCTTTTCACCTGCCGGTTTGTCTTTTTCCTTATGGGCGGTGACGATCATGTTACCGATTTCTACTGCGAGCTTTTCAGAAGCATAGTTGGCAATCGGGGCATGACAGTCAAGGCATTTGAGGAGTTCCGCCTTGGTCAAGGGCTTGTTCCACTCTTTTGGAAGGCCGATGGCGATGAAGTTATGAACGCCTTTTAAAGAGCCCGGAGAGACAACAGACTTGGCATGCCAAGATTGTTCCCACTCTCTGTAGATTTTGGGATGGCATGAACCGCATTTTTTCTCGTCCAACATTTCGACGAGTTCGTCAATGGTGTTTGCCTCTTTTGTGACAATGGTATGGGGGTCCTTGTCGGCTTGTTTACTTTTTTTCTTGGCCGCAAGACCCGGTTGAGTGAACAGCATGATACATCCGAGTATCAAGCATGTTCGAAACAGCACGGTTACCGCTTTCATACTTGTTTTCCTCCGAATAAAGAAATTTTTTTACCTCAATCCTGCCTGATCATAGCGTTTGTAATACCACCTCCTGTTCTCTTTTTTTGAACATCGGATTAAGCCATTGAATGATACCGAGAAGGGTAACGAAAATGACAACAACTTAACCTGAGTGTGTATTTAACAGCACATATATTACCTTGTGGTACTGAAATGGGAAGTAAAAAAGAGCTGAAAAAGAAAAAAATCCGGGGAACTCAAGGAGTGCCCGGCAGAAAATGATAATTTTTATTATAGAATAAAAGGCTTGCATGATGAGTTTGTTGATGAGTAAAAATGTCTCGAATTTTACGAGGGAAAAGAAATAAAAAGGCTCTTCTGTTTTTTATGCTTTTTTTCGTCCTTATCGTTTTTGTATCTGTTGGTAAATTTTTTAGTTAATACACACGCCAGGAAATGGTGGGTTGTTTTGAAAAAACAAAAGAGAAAAGATAATGATTTCAGTTGTTATGCCGACTTTTAACCGGGAAGGGTTTCTTGAACAGGCAATTGGTTCAGTGCTGGATCAGAGCCATGCCTGCGGAGAAATTTTGGTGGTTGATGACGGTTCCACCGATGCAACGTCAGAAGTCGTCAGGAAAATCAGTAAGGGTACCGAGGTGCCGATCCGTTATCTGCATCAGGAAAATAAGGGGGTGTCAGCAGCACGTAATAAAGGGATTGCCGAGGCCCAGCATGATCTCCTTTGTTTTCTCGATTCCGATGATCGCTGGGCACCGCGTAAGCTGGAGTTGCAGGTGGCAGCTATGGACCAGCAATCGCACTATCTTATTTCCCATACCAGGGAGGTTTGGTATCGGCAGGGGATGCGGGTTAACCAGAAAAAGAAACATACGCCTCCGCATGGCGAAATATTCAATCGCGCTTTGCAAATGTGTGTGGTTGGGATGTCCACGATCATGGTGCGGAGAGAGCTTTTTACCCGTTACGGCCTGTTTGCCGAGGATATGTTGTGCTGTGAAGATTATGATCTTTGGTTACGGGTAAGCAGGAAGGAGGAATTTCTTCTTATTGACGAGGCGTTGACCTTGAAGGATGGCGGACGCCCGGATCAGCTCTCGGCTCTTCATCGTCTCGGGATGGATACCTGGCGTATTCGTTCGCTTTGTCGTTTGCTGGAGAATGTGGAGAATGATCGATTAAGCTCGGAGCAGTATACCCTGGCTCTTGCAGAGCTGGAGAGGAAATGCACTATTTATGGTCAAGGATGTCAGAAACACGGTAGGCCAGAAGAGGGCAGGCGCTATCTCTCATTACCTGAGCAGTTTCGTGTAAAAGGAAACTTTTTGCCATAGCAGCTTGTTTGTATTGATCGGCACGGAGTTGTGTTTGTCTGCTGTTTGGTCTTGATTAATACATTGAACTTGAGTATTGTATTTTATACTGCGGTGTAATAAATTGTACCTCTTATTCTGTTCAATGACTGGATGGTGATAAAATGGCTATAATATCAAAAAGTCTTCTTTTGTTTTTATTTCAAGGAGCTCTGTATTGGACCTGTCTTCAGCCGGAAAAAACAGAGCCTTATTTTGTTTCTTTTGTGATGTTTTTTGTCCTTTTTATTCTTTATACAGCGAGTTGCGGAGCTATGCCGGATTTACGGATCAAGGCTCTCGGATTAAAAAAAATGAAACCGGGTTCAATGCCGGCTGTTTGTTATGAGATTGAAAATATCGGTGACGGTGATGCGAGGAATGTGCAGATTGAAACGCGAATTAATATGACGAGAAAGGGGCATGGCGGAGAGACGTTTTCCATCCTCATCCCTTGCCAGGCTCCAAAGGCGTTTTTATCCCAAGGGAAAATCGTGCGCAAGAATTTGTCCTTTATGAAGAGCTTGACTGATTCTGAAATTGAAATGGTCGAAAAAGGGAAATTAGTTCTCTCAGCCTATTCCGTTATCCGCTACAAGGACGAACATCGAAAAATTCAGCGGGAATTGAGAGCATGCAGTGTCTATAATCCCAAACTGCAATGTTTTGAAAAAACTTTCGGCCTCTGTGCTGGAGAAGATTGGCCGCATGTCGGGGTGAATCAGCCGCTTCCAAAGAATTATGTGAATTGCTGAAGCAGGGAAGGATTCAGCAGCTTTTGCTGCTCGTTTCTTCAGAGTGTAAGTTGTAGCCTTTTGCGTTTAAAAAAAGTATAATGTACTGCTTTTTGCAAGCGAAGAATTCCGGGGACAGGTTGAGTTGTGAGGGCCTGTTCTGACAAAGAATTACCTCGTTCCAAGGATCGGGGTATTAGTAGGAAAAAGATTACTTGAGTGCGCAGCAGTCAGCGGGGGTATTGGACCCGGAGTTTCGCAATAATTTTTTTTCAGGAGAAGAGAGATACGTGAGCGAGCAGGGAAACGCGTCCTATGGGGCGGAACAGATAAAGGTCCTTGATGGGCTGGAGGCCGTACGCAAGCGTCCGGCTATGTATATCGGCAATACTTCCGAAGAAGGACTGCATCACCTGATTTACGAAGTGGTGGATAACTCCATTGATGAGGCCCTAGCTGGCCATTGTGATCGGATCAGGGTGATCATCCGAGAGGATGGCGGTGTCTCGGTTGAGGATAACGGGCGCGGCATCCCCGTGGATAAACATCCTACTGAAGACATGACCGCTTTAGAGCTGGTTATGACGACCCTGCACGCAGGAGGTAAGTTCGATCATTCTTCCTACAAGGTTTCCGGTGGATTACATGGCGTCGGTGTTTCGGTCGTTAATGCCCTCAGTACAGCAGTGACCGCTGAGATTAAACGGAACGGGAATATCTACCGCCAGTCCTATGCATACGGCGATAAAATTGATGAGATGGAGATTGTTGGGATCAGCGATCATACCGGAACCATGATCACGTTTAAGCCGGACCCGACAATTTTTACTGAAACGGTCTCCTTTAAATACGAGATTGTACGCAATCGTCTGCGCGAGCTTGCCTTTTTGAATCGAGGGGTCAATATTTTCCTCAAGGATGAGCGGAGCGGGGCCGAAGACGCGTTTCATTTTAAAGGCGGGATTGTGGAGTATGTAGAATACCTGAACCGTAAGCGTACCACTATTCATCCAGACCCCATTTTTATTGAGGGAGAAAAAGATCAGGTACAGGTGGAGGTGTCTCTTCAGTATTTTGACGGCTACTCAGAGCGCCTTTCTTCTTTTGTCAATAATATCAATACCCGTGAAGGTGGTTCACATGTTGTGGGTTTTCGCGCTGCCTTGACAAAATGTATCAATAAATATGCCACTGATGATGTCATCCCCAAAAGTCTGAAAGCGAAAATGGGCGGTGATGATGTTCGTGAGGGGCTGACCGCTATTGTATCGGTTCGGGTTCCCAATCCGCAGTTTGAAGGGCAGACCAAGACCAAGCTAGGGAACTCGGAGGTTAAATCCATTGTCTCCTCCATCTGTAGTGAAAAGCTCGGCGCGTATCTGGAAGAAAACCCCCAGATTGCTAAGCTTATTCTGAGCAAGGCCGTTGATGCGGCTCGGGCCAGAGAGGCGGCAAAGAGGGCTCGCGATCTGTCCCGAAAAAAAGGCGGGCTTTCGGTGATGATGGCAGGCAAACTTGCTGAATGTCAGTCCAAGAATCCCGAGGAACGAGAACTGTTTATCGTGGAGGGTGACTCAGCGGGCGGCTCGGCCAAGCAGGGCAGAGACCGTTCTATCCAGGCTATCCTGCCCCTGCGCGGCAAGATTATGAACGTTGAAAAGGCCCGTTTCGATAAGATTCTTGACTCAGAGGAGATCAAACAGCTCATAGCTTCTCTGGGGACTGGTATAGGGAGAGAAGAGTTTGATCAGAAAAAACTCCGTTATCACAAGATTATCATTATGACTGATGCTGATGTGGACGGAGCGCATATCAGAACCTTACTCCTCACCTTCTTTTATCGCCAGATGCTGCCCTTGGTAGAAAACGGCTATGTCTATATTGGCCAGCCGCCGTTGTACCGGTTAGGACGGGGGAAAAAGGAGCAATATTTTATTGATGATGATGCCCTGAATAACTATCTCTATGACCAGGCCGCGCAAACTATCCGGATTCGCCGGGGGAACGGTGAAGAGATTGAGGGGCAGGCTATGGTTAACTTGCTTAAGAAATTTACTTTCTTTGGGAGAATTAACACTTTTCTGGAGAGGATGAATATTCAGGAGCGACTGACCTTTTTCCTGTTAGAAAACGATGTTCATTCTGCGGATCAGTTTCAGGATAAGGCCTTCCTGGAAGGATTGTTGGAAAAATTAGTTCCTCTTGATCCGGTTTCCGGTAATATCCGCGTCTGTGGCTGGCGTCCGAGCTGTTACGAGGTAGATGTTGCCTTTCGCGGGCATGGGCATAGTCGAGCCACTCTTGGCCCCAATATTCCGCTCATCCCAGAATACCGCCATGCCCTTGATCTGTATCCAGAGATCAGAGATCATATCTACGGCAGCTTCACCATCATGAAGGCTTCAAGTGCCGGGCAGGAAAAAGAGCTTCAGGCGGAAAATTGGCATGACTTGATTCGCCTGGTGCGAGAAGAAACGTTTAAGGGCAGCCATCTGCAACGTTATAAAGGTCTTGGTGAGATGAATCCGGAACAGCTTTGGGATACCACCATGAATCCAGAAAATCGTACATTACTCCAGGTGAAGATTGAGGATGCCGAGTCTGCTGATGATCTTTTTGTTACCCTGATGGGTGATAAGGTTGAGCCGAGGCGGGAATTTATTCAGAACCATGCTCTGGAAGTTGCCGAGCTGGATGTGTAAATAACATATGAAGAATATATGAAGAAATAATCCCCCCCCCGAAAAAAAGGGGAGGGGGCGGGGTTCCTGTCTTCGGCAACGAAATACAGGGCGACGCCTCTCATCCGGCCTGTTTATCTCCTGAGTTGCGTGTTGCCCTTTTTTACCTCCTCTTCTTCCTTTTTCTTCCCTGGTTTTTCGGGCTGCACTTTTTAGCAGTCTGAAGAATAACGCATCCCATCGCTTCGACCTGTATTCGGCTTCCGATCGCGACACAACCGGCCTTATCCAAATCCAGAATATCTTCTGGAGCCTCTTCATCGGTATCAATAATTTTTTTCCAAAAGCAGGGTCCGATTTCAGTATCAGGCCCCGGAACGGTAAACAGCGCCTCCTGTTCAGGATGACCGTTGAGCATGATAAAAAAGTCGGCATTGTCTCCGTCATCAATTGTACTTCCTTTGAGAAGAAAAGACAGAGTGTGGACATGCTCAGACCAATCCTCAGTTCCCCGTTCCAGGCCCTGCCAGTGGATTGTCTGCCCCATGGGCGGAGTATCCGAGTTGTTGACCTCAAAGAAATTCACTCGACGAAAGATAGCATGCTCTCGCCGGAGCTGGATGAGTTTTCTGAAAAAACGTACCTGTCCTTTATTTTTCTCGACAAGATTCCAGTTGAGCCAGCTGATTGCATTGTCCTGGCACCAGGCATTATTATTTCCTTGCTGGCTCTGACCGAATTCATCTCCGGCCACTAGCATAGGTACCCCTTGGGAAAGGAAGAGAATCACCGCCATCGTTTTGATGCGGCGTTGACGCAGGGCAAGGATTGCCGAGTTATCCGTCGGTCCCGGTGCGCCGGAATCCCAACTTAGATTATTATTATCCCCGTCTCGATTAAGTTCACCGTTGGCCAAATTCTGTTTGTCATTATAACTCACGAGATCAGCCAGGGTGAACCCATCATGACTGGTAATAAAGTTGATGGAGTTACAGGGTCTGCGTCCGTTATGCTGGTAAAGATCTGAGCTGCCTGCGATCCGGGTGGCCAAGGCAGAAATCATTCCCGGAGTCCCATTCATGAACATCCGCACATCATCCCGGAATCTGCCGTTCCACTCGGCCCATCGGTGATGGGGTGAGAAGTGGCCTACCTGATACAGCCCGGCTGCATCCCATGCTTCAGCAATAATTTTTGTATTCGCCAACACGGGATCTTCAGCGATCATCTCTACCACCGGCGGATTGCTCAACACGTTTCCGTTTTGATCTCGTCCCAGAATTGAGGCAAGGTCAAAACGGAAGCCGTCGACATGCATTTCTATGACCCACCAATGCAGGGCATCCATGATTAAGGTGCGGACAATAGGGTGATTACAGTTGCAGGTGTTACCACAGCCTGAAAAGTTGAGGTACTCCTTGGTCTGTGGATCAAGCAGATAATAGATCGGGTTGTCAATGCCGCGAAAGGAGGTGGTTGGTCCTCCCCAGCCCCCTTCCGAGGTATGATTGAAGACAATATCAAGAATTACCTCGATACCAGCCTTGTGCAGGGCCTTGACCATGTCACGAAATTCCCGGAGCGGGTGCGCACTGTCTGATGAGTACGAGGCTTTGGGAGCAAAAAAGGAAAGCGGGCTGTATCCCCAATAGTTACGGAGTTTTTCACCGGTTTCCGGGTTACTAAAAAGGCATTCGGTTTCATCGAATTCTGTAACCGGCATCAGTTCAACTGCTGTAATGCCGAGCTCCTTTATATAGTCAATTTTCTCACAGATTCCTTTAAAGGTCCCTGGAAAGCTGCATTGCGAAGAGGAGTCCTGCGTAAAACCGCGTACGTGCATCTCATAGATGACCGTATCCTGCAAGGGGATATTGAGTGGCCGATCCCCTTCCCAGTCATAGATATCAAGGGGGATGAGTCCGCAGGTTTGGTGGTTGATACTGGAGCGATCTTGTCCCCAACGCGGGGAACGAACTTCTTTGGCGTAAGGATCAAGCATAATCATGCTGTCATCATAGGTCAGCCCCCTAGTACGGGGTTCTTCAGGGCCTGAGAGCTTGTACCCGTAGCGGAGATAAGGTGGCAGGCCACTGATTTGGATATGCCAAATATCACCGGTTTTGTGGAATTTTGGATCCAGAGGGATTTCAAACCGGGAGGAATCACAGGCATCTTTTACGCCCAAGACCAAGGTGACCTTGTCTGCGTGCCGGGAAAAAAGGGCAAAGTTAATGCCTGTCGGTGTAACTGTTGCCCCGAGAGGTTGTGGTGAACCGGAAAAAATAGGGAAATTGATTTTCATGTTGACTTGATAATAATTCTTATTGTACCCTTTGAGTAGGATAAGGTGCTGAATAACTTTACAGGGTTGCAGAGCTTGATGGATGTTTCTCTTGCTTGCTGTGTCCCCTGAGCATCAGTTTATTTTACTGCACTACCGCAAGCGTATAAAGCGCATCAAGCGCATCAAGCGCATCAAGCGGATGAGCGAAGTGCTTTATTGTAATCTTATTGAAAATTATACTCTACTTCTACAAATTTCTAAAAAATAATGGAGGCGCTATATGGGACTTTTTAATGCATTGAATCTGAGCGGAAATCCTACAGCCGTTGACTGGGAGATGACACCGGAATACAGCTTCGGCACCTTTGAGAGCTGGGGTGGTCGGGAAAGAGTGCGCAGCAACAATGAGCGGATCTATTATTTTATTGTTGATGCCTGGGGTGAAACACCTAAGCTTTGTTTAATGGAGCGAGGTATTAAGCATGCTAGGATTGTCGCGGAAATCAAGGCTCCGTCTGAGATGATGCAGCGCTGCGTGCAGAAACAGGGTAAGGTTGCCCTGTTTGAACGAACCCACGCCATCAACGGTGAGCTGAAGCAATGGTTGCTGGATAATATTATGGAGAGTGACGATGCCTCGCAGATTATTCCTATTAAGGAGGAAGATCAACGTGATCATTTAGGTGCTTCTGGACTCCCTGGAGTTGATCAACCCCTACCTGAAGATCTCCCGGCTCGCATCGTCCTTCCTGAGACGACCATGGAATTTGTGGAGGAGGAGGCTGGCAAGATGATCAGGGAATATAATTTTACTGATCATAAACGGAATCCCAATGGCCTGTTTGGAAATTATTTGGTTGATAACGGCGATGGTTTAACAGTGACAGATGTGGTGACCGGCCTAATGTGGCAGCGGGACGGGTTGGATATCATGAGCCATCGGATGCTGCGAAAAGGGATAGAAAAAGTCAATGAAGAGGGCTTTGCTGGTCACGATGACTGGCGGATGCCGACCTTGCACGAGGCTCTGTCGCTTGTCGAGCAGGAATTGAACAGCAAGGGCCATTATCTCCACCCTGCATTTTCTGCTGATCAGCCGTTCATTATGGTCGACACCATCCGTCGGCCAGGAGGGCAGTGGTTTGTCGATTATAAACAGGGGAGCGCCTATTGGTCTTCTGGAACTATCCCCGGAGGTTTTGGGAGGCTTTGCCGCAAGGCTTGATGAGAAAATTTTGAGCGAGTAGTTTCTCGTTCCTCTTAAAAACCGCCTGTGTCCCAGAGATGCAGGCGTTTTTTTTTGCATCCTTTTTGCCGATTTGCTATGGTCTGCAACGGGAATAAAAGGAACTGATCATCATGCAAATGAAGGAACGTTAGAGGAGATGAAGATGAAGAAAAAATTCGACCAGACACGAGTGGGCAACGCCCCCGCAAGCCCATTGCGCCGGAAAACCATAAAAACCTTGGCGTACGGTGTGGGTGCCTTGGCCGGGTCCACGGTTTTACCGGATAAGTGGGTGACTCCGATTATTCAGGGAATCGCGCTGCCAGCGCATGCGCAGACATCGGCACCGAGCCAGCTAGCACTGGCATTTTGTAATGATCGGGTGGACTTGACATTAGTTGCTGGTCACTCAACTACAGGCGATGTAACCATAAAGGCAACAGGCTGTCTCTCGTCTGCTCAGGCAAATGTTACCTTTAACCTGACCCTGGCAGGCTATGCACACCCCGTTGTGACCGATACCGGTCAGTCAGCTGCTGGCGGGTTTTTGGCCGCTGTATCAACGGCCTTTGTGCCGTCGGCCCATGCGGCTCAGCAGCCGTTATGTACGCAAGTTGTATCTGTAACAACGGGCAGCGAAGGTGCTTTCGAGGCCACGTTCACCTTGTCGTGCGGTCCAGGAATACAGCAAGTCGAGTTAACCGCCAGCGTGGGTGGGCCGGGAGTCCGGGCCGGTTGGTTGGATATCCCCCCATGTAATCCATGCGGTGAACCCGTACCTGTAGATGCGAAGTGCGGCGATCAAGTATTGGTTACATCGAGTGGTGCCCTGCACGTCGGGGAAACAAATTTGGGACCGTGGTCATATGAATTACGCGTAGACCCAGGGAGTTTCTACTGGGTCAGAAACGAAACCGGTAACGACATAGTCTATACCTACACTTTAGAGAGATGTAATGGTGAGAGTGAAACAGCTCGGGGCCAGAATTTCGCTGCTTACGCTAAACGTAGATACTGTTATCCCCGTCAAGCTTTTTTT
>JBATKL010000476.1:0-4807 GCA_049669385.1 Candidatus Electrothrix sp.
AAAAAAAACTTGCAGTTTCCCCAAATCAGTTTCATACTTAATCTTAAATGTATATCCAGCGATACTATTCAATAATGATCGTTTTTGTCAATTCGGAAACACCGTTTCCACCCCTGTCCTTAGCGGGGCAGGTTAATCTGATACAGCGAGGTTATCTATGAAACAAGCGGAAATCGCCTACTGGGTCGCTGCCATGTTGGGTACAAAGAAAGGCGTGTCCGACCTAAATATTACGGTGGGTAAGAGCCTTCAGGTGGAGATCAACGGTGCATTGACACCGGTGGAGGTGGATCCCCCTGTGGAAAAGCTCACTCCCTTCCAGACCGAGGTCTTCGCCCTTAACCTGATCAACGGCAACCAACGCCTCCTTGGTGATTTGGTGCGGACAGGCTCCTGCGATCTGTCTTATGTACTGGGAGAGGGGGCGCGTTTCAGGGTCAATATCTTCACCCAGAAGAGTTATTATTCTTCCGTCCTGCGAAAGCTGGAGACCAAGATCCCCTCGATTGAGGACTTTGGTTTCCCGCCCTGTTTCTATGATATGGCGGAAGAGCGAAACGGGCTCATCCTCTTTACCGGCGGAACCGGAACCGGCAAAACCACCTCTCTGGCTTCTATTTTGAACCAGATCAACAAAACACGATCAGTACATCTTATTACTCTGGAAGACCCGATTGAGTATGTCCATCCCCATAAAAAGGCCACCTTTAATCAGCGGGAGCAGGGTGATGATTTCGACACCTTTGCCAATGGTCTGCGGGCGGCCCTGCGGCAGGCTCCCAAGGTGATTCTGGTCGGTGAGGTTCGCGATCGGGAAACCTTGGAGATCGCTCTGACAGCGGCGGAAACCGGCCATGTGGTTTTTTCATCCCTGCATACCATTGATGCGGGCCAGACGCTGAACCGTATTGTCGGTATGTTTGAACATGATGAGCAGGAGCAGATTCGGGTTCGTCTGGCGGATACCATCCGCTGGGTGGTCAGTCAGCGCCTCCTGCCCAAGGTCGGGGGCGGTCGCGTGGCCTCTCAGGAAATTCTCCACAGCAGCCTGCGGGTTACCGATATTTTGTTGAACGGTGAGAATGTTGCGGAAGAGAAGACCTTTTATAATGTGATCGAGGAAGGAGCCACCTTGAGCATGAAAACCTTTGACCAGGATATGTTGGATCTTTTTACCAGAGGGTTGATTGATGAAAAGGCGGCCCTGACCTATTGCACAAACCGCAGTGTGATAAAGCGGGGCATGGATAATATTAAAGCGGCCCGAGGCGAGAGTACCACTGATATATCCGGGTTGTCTATGGCGAAAGAGGAAGAAGAGGATACATAAGGGATCTCCGCTGAACACCCTGAAATGAGATGTGATGCCGCGTGATGATGTTGTCTATGTTGTATAAGCAAGGAGAAGAAGAATGATCAGTAATTGTCCCCACTGCCAAGGTGCGCTTACATTTAATGCAGCCCAGACGGCAAAGATAGAACAGGCTCTGAAGGCATTAAAACCGGGGAAACGCCTGCCTCTGAAATGCCCGCATTGCAAGAAACCCATGCAGCTTGATGCTGCCGGACAGGTGGGGGGTGCTGCCGGAGCAGTCCCGACAAAGGCTCCTGAGAAGGCTCCTGAGAAGGCGGCTGAAAAGAAACCTGAAAAAAAAGCTGTTGAAACGGCAGATACAGAGGCTAGCACTCTTAAGCCACCTCCTCCACCTCCTCTGGATTTTCTGGACGAAAAGCAGGGTGGTATTATGGACGACCATCATGTGCGGGATGTCCCTACGGCCTTACTCCTACACGGTGACGACGGGATTCGGCACCAGCTGGCTTCGGCCATGGAGGCGCTTGGTTATCAGGTGGTAACACTGACTTCGCCCGAGGAGGCTATAGCACAGGTTGCCTCGGTGAGTTTTGCCAGTATTCTTTTTCATACCGACTTTGAGGGAGGGCCCTTAAGTGAATCAATCTTCCATAACTATATGCGTGATATGGTCATGGCGAGAAGGAGGATGATCTTTTATATCCTTATGGGGCCCCAGTTCACGACCCTTTATGATATCCAGGCCCTTGCCAATAGTGCCAATTTGGTGATCTCGGATGATGACTTTAAAAACTTTCAGCTGGTCCTTCATAAAGCCATTCCGTATTATGAACAGCTTTTTGGTCCTCTTCTTGAGGAGTTAAGTAATTACGGAAAATAATAAGGCTCGTATTTCAGGGGCAATTGAGAGGTGTTTTGCTCAGGCTGGGAGAGCAATTAAGAAAGGAAAGGGCGAGGCAATAAAAAAAAAGGCAGTCTTTCAGTATGAAACAGTTGTTTTTCAGGAATATCTTTGGTAAAAGTTTTGGGTTTATATTCTCGCCCATGGGGGGCGTTGGAAAAGATAAATAATGAGCTTATACTGATGACCGGTACGGACCGGTGAACAGGGGAAAAAACACCCATGACTGACAGTGGAATTCAGCCCGCAGTTGCGGCAGAAGAATATGGCATGGAAGATATCAGCTTTGCTGAACTCTTCGAGCAGGAAGACAACAATACAGTGATTAATGTTCAGGAGGTGGCGATGGGAACCGTCGTTGACCTGAACAGCGATGCGGTACTTATTGACGTTGGTGATAAGGCGGAAAGCTATATCGCCATCGGAGAATTCCGTAGAGAAGATCCTGATCGCGTGATTAAAATCGGTGATCAGTTTGAAGTCTTCATTGAAAAAAGGAAAGAAGAGGGCGGACTGCTGCTTTCTCGCGAAAAGGCCATTGCCATTAAAGTCTGGGAAAGGATCGCCACTATCCAGGAAGAAGACGGCACCATTGAGGGCCGTATTGACAACAGGGTTAAGGGCGGTATGTCTGTTGATATCGGTGTTCCCGCGTTCCTGCCGTATTCTCAGATAGACCTGCGTCCGGTCAAAGATCTGGATGCTCTTATCGGCGAAAGCTTTGAATTTAAGATCCTTAAGTTCAACCGTAAACGAAATAACGTGGTTATTTCCCGTCGGGCTATCCTGGAAGATCAGCGTTCACAGCTGCGCGAGCAGATGCGGGCCACCTTGGAAGAAGGCCAGACCATTTGCGGCGCTATTACCAATATTACCGATTACGGTCTGTTTATTGATCTGGGCGGTATGGACGGACTTTGTCATATCACTGATCTGTCTTGGGGCCGGGTTTCCCATCCCTCCAAGCTGTACACTGTGGGCGAGGAAATCGAGGTCAAAGTTCTTAAATACGACCAAGATTCCGATCGCGTATCTCTCGGTGTTAAGCAGCTCAAGTCTGATCCCTGGGAAATGGTACCGAACACCTATCCGGTTGGCGCAAAAGTCAGCGGCAAGGTTGTTTCTATCACCGACTACGGTGCCTTTGTCGAGCTGGAAGAAGGCGTAGAGGGACTTGTTCATATCTCTGAGATGAGTTGGTCCAAAAAACCGCGTCACCCGTCTAAGATTGTCAGCGTCGGTTCTGAGATTGATGTCCAGGTGCTGAAGGTGGAAGCCGAGACCAAGCGTATCTCTCTTGGTATGAAGCAGCTGCAACCCAATCCTTGGGATCTGGTGGAAGAGAGCTATCCCATCGGAGCCGTTATCGAAGGCAAGATCAAGAACATCACCGATTTTGGTGTGTTTATCGGTATCGAAGAGGGTATCGACGGTTTGATCCATGTTTCTGACCTTTCCTGGACAGAGCGGATTAAGCATCCTTCAGAGAAATATGCAAAAGGCGAGGCTATTCAAGCTGTTGTCCTGAAGATTGACAAAGAGAATGAGCGTTTTTCTCTTGGTGTAAAACAGCTGGAGCCAGATCCTTGGCAGGCAGCGGTGAGTAATTATCCCACCGGCAGCTTGATTGAAGGAAAAATCACTAATATCACAGACTTCGGCGTTTTTGTTCAGCTTGAAGAGGGTATCGAGGGATTAGTGCATGTTTCTGAAATCAGCCGTGAAAAAATTAAAACCCCGGTTGGAATGTTCAACGTAGGGGATATGTTGAAGACAGCTGTTATTAATGTATCTGCTGCTGACCGCAAAATCGGTCTTTCCCTTAAGGCTTTAGAAGGGGATGAGACGGAAGGAAGTGCGGGAAGCACGACAGAGGAAGCTGCCCAGAAGCCGCAGGTCGCAAAGACCAGCTCAGGGCCTTCTACCTTTGGCGATCTGCTGAAGGCTGCTGCTGGTGCAGAGGAAGAGGAAAGTGAAGAAGAAGGTGAAGAGGAATCTTCAGACAACTAACTCTTTTTTTGCGAGTAGCCCAACCTAAAGGGTATGACTTCTTGTCGCTGTATTGAACAGGAAGTCGTACCCTTTCCTGTTGGTGCATAACAGGAACAGCATGCAGGAACACCATTTGTAGCGGTGATATAACGAATTATGATCAATTACAGATTTATTTAAAAGGGACACAAGATGCTCAAGCGTGAATTGGTAAGTGAGGTTACTGAGCAGTTAGGCGGCTATTATAAACAGGATGTAGCTCAGGCTGTCGATATTATATTGGAAAATATAACACAAGCCCTCACAGAAGGAAGACGGGTTGAAATTCGGGGCTTTGGCAGTTTTTCAGTGAGAACGCGTAAGCCACGCACGACGAAGAACCCGAAAACCGGTAAAATGATGGATATTCCGGCAAGAAAAACGCTGCATTTCACGATGAGCAAGTCACTCAAGGAAGTTCTTATTGAGGAGTAGTAACTCAGGAAGTAACTCAGGAGTAACAGTAAAGCGTCCTTGCAATATTCTGTGATCGCGTTTGCTGTTTCAAGCCGATCAATCTTGGCATGTTTGTAATATGTCAAGATTGATCGGCTTTTTTT
>JBATKL010000477.1:0-2707 GCA_049669385.1 Candidatus Electrothrix sp.
TGCAGCGCGTTAGTCAGTTCCAAACGATTCAGCTGCAGAAGTTTAATAGCCTGACGCAACTGCTGCGTCATAACCAACTTTTGGGTAAGTTTTACTTGCTGTCGGAGTTCAAGACTCATTGATAAAAGAACATAAAGTGTATGCCGTTACAGCGGTCGGCCTCTCTTGTCACATCGTAAAATTTTCACCAAGATACATCTTCTTAGCCAATTCACTCTGAATAATATCATCGGCAGCGCCGCTGGTAAGAATCTGCCCTGCATTCATTATATAGGCAAAATCGCATACCTGCAATGTTTCTCGAACATTATGATCTGAAATTAATACTCCTAGGCCTTTAGCCTTCAATCCTCGAATAATCTGCTGCAAATCAGCAACGGAAAGGGGATCAACTCCGGCAAAGGGCTCATCAAGCAGAATAAAGCGGGGCTTGGTAGCCAAAGCCCGCATAATTTCGACCCTTCTCCTTTCGCCGCCGGAAAGAGCATGCCCTTTATTTTTAGCCAGATATTCTATCTTGAGTTCTGCCATTAACTCACTAATGCGATTATTAATTTCATTACGAGTTAACCCCAGCGGTTCCAGAACAATTCGAACATTCTCTTCAACCGTCAACTTTTTAAACACCGACGGTTCTTGGGCCAGATAGGTAATCCCCCTGGACGCACGCCGATGAATAGGAAGCCCCTGAATTTCTCTCTTATCAAGAAAGATCGCCCCTGATGTCGGTCGGATAAAACCGACAATAGAATAGAAGGTCGTGGTCTTACCGGCACCATTCGGCCCTAACAGGCCAACGATAGAGCCGTTCTGCACTTGCAGATTCACCTGATCCACCACCCGGCGGGCACGATATTCCTTAACCAGATTCCTGGTTTCCAGGATAGAGACAGGGTCCATTATTTCTTTTTCTTCTCAGAATTCGGAACAATAGTCGCCTTGACCCGTCCCTGTTTTTTGCCTTTTCCGGTTGTCGTCTGGGCACGATCAACTTCAGACCGTTTTTCATCAAGATAATAGGTAATGGTTTTTCCTGACACCATGTTTTTTCCCTGCCAGGTCTTGGCATTTCCGTGCAGAACTACCTTCCGCGCATCGGCAAAATAGTCCATCCTATCACCGGTACCAAGCCAGTCTTCTTGGGTAATTTTAACATTACCGACACAGATCATTTTATCGACCTGACGGGATTGACTTTTCGATTTCTTGGGGTCATTCGGCTGATAATAAATTGTCATCTCATCGGTACGGATGGTCACCTTACCCTGACTTGCATCAACATTACCAATAAAAACCACAGAATTCTTTTCTTCCTGAGAGATCATGCGATCTGCTTCAATATTAATCGGCTTATCATCACTCTGACAAAATCCTGAGCTGGTAACCAGCAGAAGAACACCAGAAATGATAGCCGCCTGGAGAATTTTTTGAATTGGTGACAGAAAAAAATGCATTATTCTCTACCCATGAAGAGTTATTCTTTAAGAGCAGCCAAAGGGCTCCTCGATCATAAATTCTGTTTCGCTTAAACAAAAAAAACAGGAATCTTTCCGTTATGCCGGAATGATCCCTGTTTGTCAACAAAATTTCCTATCAGCGTTCCTACACGGTGAGGTCCTCTCTCACCTGTTTACGTGGGCCACCATGCCTAGCAGTGGACCAATCACGCATAGGAGCTGATGCTGTCAGTTCTTCTTGACGTTGCAGACGCCCCATGCGATCATAAATCATCTGCCATACGCAATCAACCTCGGAATGAATTTCGCAACGGCCACTGACTGAACCACCACAGGGACCGTTCATCAGGCTTTTAGCGCAACGAGCCACCGGACACAGTCCGCCGGTTAGGTGCAGAACACAATCTCCACAGCCAGCGCATTGTTCACTCCAGATGCCCTGCTCAGCAGAACCACCAAAAAAGGTGGTGTTCAAGGCTGGAAACACATGATCATTAGGTCGCAGATTGGCAATAAAATTGACCCCAACACCGCAGGCCGTGGAAACAATCGCATCGTACTGCCCTTTAAATTGGTCAATACCGTCTATATATTCTTTATCACATTGACGAACCAAGGAGGCGTCAAAAACCTCAGCACTTTTCCCTGCCTTTTTCAAACCGAGTCGAATAAGCGAAGCCAAGATCTCAGCCTCCCGCTCTCCGACTGCGGAACAGACTGTTACGCAGCCTCGACAGGCCAGCACCAGAATCTTTTTACAATCCTGAACCATCTCTATTATTTCAGCCAAAGGCTTCCGTTCAGCAACAATCATATGGAACTCCCAAAAAAGCAGGGGTTAGTAAAATCAGATAAAAGATCAGATGAAAGTCATCGTCGTGCATAAACTGCTCTAAGCTGCTCTAAGCCCACTCCGAGCCGCTCTGTCTTCTCAACTAAAAAGGAGACGGCCCCAGTTCAGTAACAAGCTTATTCATTTCCTGCGCAGCACCGACGAATTCCGGATGCAGCCCGCGCGGAAGAAAAAACATTTTTGCCCGATCCTTTTCCACGCCAAGCTCATCTAAGGCTGAACGCACAGCTTCCACACGCTTGGCTGCCCGTTGGCTGCCCTTTACATTATGACATCCGTCAGCCGGACATCCGACCACATATACTCCGTCCGCTCCGTCCTCAAAGGCCTTGAGCAGGGTTGTTTCCTCCAGCTTTCCTGTGCAGACGACCCTTGTCATCGTAACATTTTCGGGAAA
>JBATKL010000478.1:0-6043 GCA_049669385.1 Candidatus Electrothrix sp.
GCTTGTAGAAGGGATTAAAGGTACCCCTTCGCAGAGTCCTGTACTGCGGCTTGAGGTCGGCAGACAGCCCTTCCACATTATTTTCCCCGAAAAGATTATCCTCTCCATCATCTCGGCAGGCCGCAAGGTCGGTTCATTTGGATTTTCTTGTTTCTTTTTTTTGAAAATTTGATGAAGAGGGGGCGATGATTCGGGAGAGAAAGAGGATATGTCGTGGCTGGAGGTGTCGGGGAAATGATTTCGCCACAGCCGGTATTCGACGTATTGAGCGTTTTTTTACGGATTATTTGGGGGCGACAGGACCGTGGGGCGTAATTGTTGGAGAAGTTGTTGTAAAAAAGCTATCAGATCTTCACTGGTGAATTTTTCTTTTGCGAGTCCTTGTTGTTGCCAAAGATTGAACAGTTCACTTTCGTATTTATTCAGTAGCTCATCTCCGGTTCCAGTGATTGGGCAGGCGGCAGTGCTGAGAGCTATATTTGAATGATTTTCTTTGGTTATTATAACCCGAGCGCAAACTGAATGACCTTCTGCTTTTCTTTTATTAATTTGTTTGGTTATCCAATATTGGTTTGTATGAGATAATTTTTTTTCGTTACAATTTATTATTTTTTCATTAAAACCAATTATTAATCTAACCATTGTTTGGTCTCCCGATAATATCAGAAACTGGAGGTTAAAACAGTCTGATATATCATTCTGTCTTCACCGTTCACCATTATTTCATGCAAGTACTATACCTTATGTTGGGATATCGCAACGAGTTGTTTTAAGAAAAGTTCTCCCATTGATAGCTAAAGTATCTTTGTAAAATTTGTAATGTTTGTTAAAATTTTTGAATTTTTAAAAAACGACAAATCGAAAGGGGGGTGGAGGATGATGTATGGTCTGAAATAATTTTGGGTTATATACTTATCGCTTAAATTCATGATGTTAGATTGTCCGACGGCAGCTCAGTAGCTCTCTTCTCCTACTTGAATAGGAGAAGGACTGTTTTCGGTAGAACTGTCTCCGAGCTGACCAAGCGCGTTTTGTCCCCAGGCCCAGAGCGAACCATTCTTTTTAAGGGCAAGGCTGTGATACTCTCCTGTCGCAATGGCCGTCCAGTCGTTGTCTTCACCAATCCGGACCGGCGTGTGCCTGTTGGTTTCAGAACCATCTCCCAATTGACCGTATTTGTTGTGTCCCCATGCCCATAATGAGCCGTCTTTTTTAAGAGCAAGGCTATGATACCCTCCTGTCGCGACAGCAGCCCAGTTGTTTCCTTTTCCTATCCTCACCAACGAGTGAGGGCTGGCATCAGAACCGTCTCCGAGTTGACCGTACATGTTTCGTCCCCACGCCCAGAGTGAGCCGTCGTCTTTGATGGCAAGGCTGTGACTAAAGGGAATGGGAAGGCTATTTCCTCCTGTTGCAATAGCCGTCCAGTTGTTGTCTTGTCCGATTCGGGCCGGAGTGTGAGAGCTGGTGGCCCCCCATTCCCAGAGCGAGCCGTCGCTTTTGAGGGCAAGGTTGTAAAAAACTCTCGTTGCGATGACTGTCCAGTCGTTATCTTTTCCGATTCTCACTGGCGAGGGTCTGGTGATTTCAGAACCGTCTCCAAGCTGACCGAACATGTTATCTCCCCAGGCCCAGAGTGAGCCGTCGCTTTTAAGGGCAATGCTATGACGCCATCCCGCCCTGACGGTAGCCCAGTTGCTGTCTTGTCCGATTCGGATTGGAGTGTGCCAAATGCTTTCATGACTTTCTCCGAGCTGCCCCCAGGCCCAGAGCGAACCATCGTTTTTGAGGGCAAGGGTGTGACGCCATCCTGCCGTGACAGCAGTCCAGTTGCTGTCTTGTCCGATTTGGACCGGAGTATCTCTGTTGGTTATAGAATCGTTTCCGAGCTGACCCGACGTATTCCCCCCCCACGCCCACAAGCTGCCAGCTGATGTAATAGAGAGGCTATGTTCGTGTCCAGCTAACAGGTTGCTGATGCTCTCTATGTGAGCACTCTTTGCTTCACGATCTACTTCATAGTCTGCTTCATGATTTGTTGCATGACGTGCTTCATCAGCGGAATTGCGAGCAGATCCTTTTGAGTTATTTGAATTATTTGAATTTTCTGAATCGTTTGATTTGTTTAGAGGACGTACAGTTATACTGTGAGAAGGCTGCTGCGGCTCGGTGGGAAAGAGAAGCGGTGAAAAGAAATAAATGATGGGGAGGGAGATCAGTAAGATGACTGCGGCGACATAACCGAGTGAGTGCAGGATAATTTCTTTAATGAATAAAAAGGGTCTGTTTTGTTTGTTCATTGTTCAATAGAATAAAGGATTCATTTAAAAGGATTTTTTCTTTATATATTAATATGTAATAAAAAGCATCCTAAAATTTATACATAAGCAAAAAAACGGTTATTTCGTAACTATGCTTTAGCTGGCCTTTATTTGGCAGCAGTTTCGCCGGGAAGAATGGTTACATTGATATGTACCGTCGAAGAACCATTTGTTTTTCTCCTTTCTTTACCTCTGCCCGAAATCGAGGTACCTTGAAACAATTCAGAGATATGAACGTCCCGTTCCCTGAGCAAAATAAAAAAAATCTATGCCTATGCCCATGCCTCTAATAATCCGCCATCTGCCGACCGACCAGTTTGAAGAACGACCGGAAGGCGCAGTGATTGATACACTTATCATTCACTCGATGCATAACCCGGAAGCGAAAGATCGCTTTTCCGCTCTATCCTGCAAGGAATGCCTGGACAAGTACGGCGTTTCGTCGCATTATTTAATAGACTTCAGCGGCACAGTCTGGCAATTAGTTCCAGAGGAAAAAAAGGCTTGGCATGCCGGTATCAGCAAGATGCCCGGGGATGGTCGCGAAGGGGTGAATGCCTTCAGTATCGGCATTGAACTGATCGGCACTGAGGATACCGATTTTACTGAATCCCAATATCAGACGTTAGCTCTGCTGACCAAGGATATCTTCTCTCGGCACCCTCTTCAGTATATATATGGGCATTGTGATGTTGCACCGGGTCGCAAAACTGATCCTTGGGGTTTGGACTGGCCCCGATATCGAGAAGAGCTGTTGCGCTCCATCGATGCAGACCTGCATTTTTCACCGTTCGCAGTAACAGTAAAAAAAGAGGATACGGAATGATGCAAGGGTTGATTTTTATCTTTCAACTTTTTCAAAAATATATATATTGAGAGATTAGTCTTTTTTTGATTAAATATATTAGGTAAATAAAAAAGAATGAACAGGGTGGGTAATTTTTTATACTCCAAGTAAAGATTTTTAAATCTGGGGTTAAGGCAAGTTATAGCCTTGGAAAAGAAGGGCTTAGCAAAGATAGACGACAACGACAAACACAATAAGAGTGCCCTTCGTTATCGTGCCAACCCGACATCTCTCACCATAAGGAGCATAACCATGCTGAGAAAAAAAATTGTCTTATCATTTCTCGCCGTTTTACTGCTCGTGCCACCGGCAGCCTTTGCTCAGGAGTTTGTCGGGGGGCTTAGAAAGGTAACTGGATCCGGGACTGTTATCCGGAACGGCCAGCAGATCATAGCAAAAGATGGCATCCGAGTCAAAATGGGCGATAAGCTCGTCACCGGAGCAAATGGCGCTATGGGTGTTATCTTTACGGACAACACCAGGATATCTCTCGGGTCAGAGAGCGAGATCAATATTAATAAGTATGTATTTCAACCGGAACAAGGTTCTTTTTCATTTCTGACAGAATTGGTTCAGGGAACAGCCTCTTATATCTCAGGAACTATCGGTAAGCTTTCACCAAAATCTGTGAAGTTTAAAACCCCGACTGCGGTTGTCGGTGTCAGAGGAACAAGCTTTCTCGTCAAGACGGCCCCTAAAAAATAGATCCATACGTTGGCTCGTTGTTCGTGCCTGAAAGCAAAATAGGCATGTTATTTTTTACAGAGGAATTCAAAAGGCTCTCCCGATGCATACATTTTATCGTCTTCTAGCCACCTTTTTTGTCACGGTCCTTTTATTCGGCTGTGCTGAGCCAAAGATTGAACCGGCACCGCCTGTAGAAGAACAGGACCTATTCATCTTGATCCCTGACAAAGAGGGCAGGGTAGGAGAGATCACTATCTCCAATGCAGCAGGCACAATCACTCTATCTCAGGTAAATGAATCCGCTCAAGTAACAAAAAAACATATGCCTCAGCAGACCAAGGTTCTTTCCCCGCAAGACATTCAGGAAGATTTCCACGATACCTTGCGGGCTATTCCAGGCACTGCGGATCAATTTATTCTCTTTTTCACTTCTGGAACAATAAATTTGACCAAAGAGTCCCAAGAGCAGCTTCCCCTCATATTAAAAAGAATAACAGATCGGCTCCCCTGTGAAATTTCCATCATTGGCCACTCGGATACAAAGGCATCCAGGGAATACAATCTCTCTCTTTCCCTCAAGAGAGCGGTCCATGTAAAAAACCAGCTTCTCTCGATCGGTGCGCCCCGAAAACTGCTTGAGGTCTCCTCTCACGGTGAAAATGATCCTATGATTCCTACAGGAGACAATGTTTCAGAACCGAGAAACAGAAGGGTGGAGATCTTTATCCGATAAAGGCGTTACGAATTACGTCCGTCATCATTACAAAATACTGAATTTACTCACTTAGAACAAAAAGCAACACAATAGCTTAAACTCATCATATATTGGAGGACACCAATGGCGGCAGAGGTAGACGAAATAACCATTAATTACGAAGAAGAAGATATCCAGATTGTTAAAGAGCTCGATAAAGAGATACTCACAAAAGGGGCCTGGACCACTATCCTCTTTCGTTATCAGGAATACAACCGCACCAAAGAGGAGTACGGTCCTGAAAAGTATACCATCCGGCGCTATCAAAAACGCAACGGTCAGTATCTTCCTAAGTCCAAATTCAATATTTCCAGCGCAAAGCAGGCGCAGAGTATTATAGATACTCTCAGTAAGTGGATTCAGGAGTAGCATCTCAGCCCTCCTGTGTATTTCCCAACAGCAGACATAGAGGTCCAGCCTTGGCTGCCACCCCTGATAGCCTTTTGTATCTCCTTTTTCACCTCAATGGGCGGAGTTTCCGGCGCTTTTCTTCTTCTGCCTTTTCAAGTCAGCTACTTGGGGTTTGATACACCATCTGTCAGCGCAACCAATCACCTCTTTAATATAACAGCCATTCCAGGTGGGGTTTATCGGTATATCCGGGACGGGCGTATGGCGTGGCCGCTCACCTGGGCGGTCATTATCGGCACCCTGCCCGGTGTGCTGGCAGGCACGGTTATTCGCACTCGTTTCTTGCTCGACCCCACCTTCTTTAAATATTTTATCGGACTCGTCCTCCTCTATATAGGCGGGAAACTCCTGAGTACGGCCCAAACCAAGGAAAAAAAGCAAGAAGCACATCCTCTCTGTCCCTTCTTAGAGGAGAGCATTAGCCAACCGTGGATCAATTATAAAACCTTGGGTTTCACCTTTCGAGGGGAGAACTATCAGGCCCCTACCCAGAAAATTATGCTTCTGAGCCTGGTTGTCGGTCTTATTGGTGGTATTTATGGGATTGGCGGGGGAGCTCTTATGGCTCCTTTTTTTGTCTCTCTTTTCGGGCTCCCTATATATACAGTAGCAGGAGCGGCCCTTATGGGCACCTTTGTCACCTCGCTCGCAGGCGTAATTTCTTTTCAAATCCTCTCGTTGTTCTTTCCGGAGGCAGCTGTTGCTCCAGATTGGGGGCTTGGTATACTTTTCGGCGCTGGCGGCTTTGTCGGTATGTACTGTGGAGCCAAAATGCAAAGATACGTTCCTGCTCGTTTGATTCAAACCGTTCTTGCCGGTTCGATCCTTTTTGTTGCCCTGCGCTATCTCGGCCTTCTTTAGGCAAAAAGAGCAATAACCAGAGATCAGTCACCAGGAAAAGCGACAAGCCCGATTCTTTTAGGTTGACTGATCAAGAAGAATTCAGTATATTCGCCGCTCGTTGCTTGTGACTGACGAAGTTCATCACGGAGCAACAAAGCAGTAAACGAGTAAAACGCAGCA
>JBATKL010000479.1:0-2374 GCA_049669385.1 Candidatus Electrothrix sp.
ATTTTGGACTCTTTACGAATCCATCATGTTTAACCTAATTATTTTTTTTGGCAACTTCTAACTCCCCATTCGCTCATTTCAAAACGTAGTTCGGAGAATTTCACCAAACCTGACTAAAAAATCCTGATTTCGATGTCGGAGAGGGTAAAATTCGTTTATGTGGCAACAAATTTTTCGCCCTTCAATATGTGGAGCGAAAAACCATCTGGAATTTATTTTGCGTAAAAAAAAACAAATCACGCAAGTACAGGTAATTAAAAATTCATCAAACTACAAAAAAAATAAGCGAATGGGGAGTATAATCTCCCCATTCGCTCATTTGAGATATAGTATTTTTAATTCTCAAGCCCATAATAAACAAGTGGGTCCAAATTGAGTCGTTGTATGATCTCTATTTGTAAATCTGATAATGGTTTTAAGGAACGAACAACAACATTCCCTGCCTGATCCAAGATAATAGTGAGATTGATTTTTGAAAAAGCCTTCAAAATTCTCTCAGCAGACGGTTTATCATTAATTTTTTTGCGGTTTTCAGGGTGCATACCAGCCAGCCCGGTCTTTTCTTCCTTCAACGAACGCCGAACAACAAACTCTATCAACGTCAGAACCCTGACGCACAAGGTCAGCAAGTAGGTCAGGCCTTCAATCTGGTCGTCTTTTCGAACAAATAACGGTGCGATATTGAGGCGGCTTTTCAGTCTTCCAAAAATCTGTTCAACCCGATATTCATCCCGGTATGACAGGATAGCGTCATGTAAAGACATTTTATCCGCAGTGACCTCTGTCACAAATGCTTTCCAGCCGAACCGGGCACTTTGCTCTGTAATGGCCTCCTGATCCTTTTCAATAGAGGTTATTTGATAACGAATTGTTTCGACAATGACTTTTTTTCTATTGGACGAGCCTCTGCCCCTGCCAACATATTTTGTTTTCTGCTCAACCTCTTTTTCATATTGAATGTTCAGCAGCCCCTTAACCCTTTGGTTTTCTAATATTTTAGTGATAGCTGCAAGCAGTTCCGCTTCATCGCTTATTTGACGCCTGCCTTTCCCTCGCGGAGGAGTCAATGCTTCAATTTTTTTCCGGGCGGTTTCCAACCGGGCCTCAAGCCCAGCAGTCTGTTGTTTCGCATGAGCCGGAGAATGGACAACCAAAACACGTTCATTCCATTCTATTTCTTTACCGTCTTTTTCAAAGCTCTGAGGACGGTCAAACTCATAACCTTTGGCCGCAAGAATCACTTCTCCCTTATAATTTTCTCTGAAAACAGAGACCAGATCACCTTCCTGCTCTTTAGCAATTCCTGTATCAATCCAGTCAGTTATTTCATGAGCCGTTTTGCCGGTCAAGGGCAAGGGACACAAATAATGGTTCCCGGAAGAAACCAGATAAGCTCGGGTCTCCAATGCACTCATTTTGCAATCACCTGAGAATAACAATCCGGTTTTTTTAAGACTTTCAATGATCCGTGCTATCAATGGAATATACAGACCGTCGTCTGCCCTCTCACCGGAAACAACATCCGAAGCCAGAGGCATTCCCAGAGGATCCAGGGCAGCACTCATCAATTTTATTTGTGGTAAATTGGCGTTATCTTTGCTATGACCGAATTGTACCAATCCGTCTTCTGTGACTTCCTGATCTGCAGAAACGGTCGTTGCATCACATCGAATTATTTCTGTTTTCAGATCAAACACTTCTAACGTCTGCTGATTGAGATCCGCTTCTATCTTTGACCAGTATACATGATTGCTTAAATGCCTGAGAAGATGATCCAAACGGTCATCACTAACATCCAGAGGCACCACCGGCTGACCTACCAGGAAGCTCAAAGTATGTTGCATTTCCTGGACATACTCACTCATGGAAATTTTGCGATGATCCCCTTCGGTTATGATATGGGCCATCCATATCACGGCAGTCCATCCCCAGCTCAGTGATCTTTGGTTCCCGTGGTGAGGAATATGCCTGTCGATGATTTTCTGAAGGCCCATTCTGGTCATTTGCGCTATCAGGAGAGGAATATCATCCACTCGCTCTGTGATGATCCGAAGTTTGTCTTTGTCGAAAACGCCTTGTTCCTCTGATACCAAATTTGCTATCATTTCAAAGTGCTTTATGGTTAAATGTAAAAAAAGAGTTCCAGCTCAATTCATACCAAAATAGGGTCTGTTTGAAATCTTACAAGTCCGATTCAGAATTAATTTTTCAAAATTTAAAATGAGCGAATGGGGAGATATAACGTCACATTTAACTATATCTATTGCAGAAGTCATGCGTTCGCCCTGTGCTAGGGTCGGTCACGCTGGGCGATCTGGTCATGTACTACATGGCCTTCCAACGTGCGCAGGGCTTTCTCCGGGCAATGCTGAGA
>JBATKL010000480.1:0-1823 GCA_049669385.1 Candidatus Electrothrix sp.
TACCGGCAACCCAACGCACCCTGCTTTCCTTTGAGAATCAGCTGGCAGGCAGTGAAGGCACGATGGCGGCCAATCTCATCCGCCTGTATAAGGCTCTGGGCGGCGGCTGGCCGTGCTGCCCGGAAGACTTTGCGGATGCAACAACCTCGAAGGAGAAGAGCTGATGAGCGCAAAAGAAACAGCACCGGACATTGCCGCAGTCCTGCAATCATCCCATAAAAAAGGCGGAAAATGCGGGCTGTATTTGCTGGTTTTGGTGATCTGCTGCGCTGCCGGTGCTTTCCTCTATTTTCGCGGGCAGGGACCGGAAGGCGGAGGGTCGGAGATGACGTTTAAGACCGAACCGGTGACCGTCGAGGACCTGGTCGTTACGGTGACCTCCACCGGAACCCTGCAACCGACCAATGAAGTGGATGTGGGCAGCGAGCTTTCCGGCAATATTGAGGAGGTGCTGGTGGATTTTAATGATCAGGTAACCGAGGGTCAGGTGCTTGCCCGGCTGGATGTCTCCAAACTCGAAGCCCAGGTCAAGCAGACCCAGGCCTCTTTGCGGACGGCAAAGGCCAAGGTGGTTCAAGCGCAAGCAACCATCAACGAAACAGCGGTTAAACTTCGTCGGCTGGAAAAGGTCCGCTCATTAAGTAAGGGCAAACTGCCTGCAAAGGCGGAAATAGACATTGCCGAGGCCGCAGCCGCACGGGCACGGGCGGATAAGACCGGTGCCGATGCCGGGGTTGCCGAGGTACAGGCGAGGCTGGACATCACCCTGAACGAACTGGCCAAGGCGGAAATCATTTCCCCGGTCAACGGGATTGTCCTGAGCCGGAACATTGAAAAGGGCCAGACCGTGGCGGCTTCCTTTTCCGCGCCTGTCTTGTTCAAACTTGCTGAAGATCTGACCAAGATGGAATTGCATGTGGCGGTTGACGAGGCTGATATCGGCCAGGTCAGGGAAGGACAGGAGGCGACCTTTACCGTTGACGCCTATCCTGAACGACAGTTTTCCGCTGTGATTCGGCAGGTTCGCTTTGCCTCAACCGTTACCGACGGCGTGGTGACCTACGAAACCGTGCTCATGGTGGATAATACGGATCTGGCCCTCAGACCGGGTATGACCGCCACGGCGGAGATTGTGGCGCAGAAGGTGGAAAAGGCCCTGACTGTGCCTAATGCGGCCCTGCGTTTCCGTCCGCCATCCCTCAACAGCAAAAAGGAGCAAAAGCCTTCCCTGTTAAGTGCTATCATGCCCCGACGACCAAGAAGGGAGCGGCAACGTCCGACCGGGAAAAAGGGAAACGGCCCGGAGAGCGTCTGGGTTCTGCTGAAAGACGGCCAGCCCCGGCAGGTAGAGGTCAAAACCGGCTTCACTGACGGCAGCGGCACCGAGATTCTGGAAGGAGATCTCAGGCCGGGTGAATTGGTCATTACAGCGGCCCTGAGCGGCGGAAAAACACGATGAGTTCGACAGGCGCAGACAGCAGTCCGCTTATCAGCCTTCGGGATATCACCAAAGCCTACGGCATCGGTCAGGCCCGGACCTATGCCCTGCACGGGGTGGATCTGGATATCGGCAAAGGCGATTTTGTCGCCATCATGGGACCGAGCGGTTCCGGCAAATCCACCTGCATGAATATTCTCGGCTGTCTGGATACGCCCACCTCGGGTCAATACCGTTTTGACGGCGTAGAGGTCAGCGACCTGACCCGTAAGCAGCGGGCCATGCTCCGCCGTTTTTATCTCGGCTTTGTCTTTCAGGGCTTTAACCTGCTCAACCGGACCTCGGCCCAGGAAAATGTTGAACTCCCGCTGGTGTACCGGGGCAC
>JBATKL010000481.1:0-9580 GCA_049669385.1 Candidatus Electrothrix sp.
CCATCCGAGTCTCCATGAATTCGGCCCGCCCTGATTTTCATCAGCGTTATTACCGCCCATCAGGCTTTTCCTTTCAGGACGTTCGCCGATCCATTGAGGTGATGAAAGCAGCAGGCAAACATGTTTCTCTGAATTATTTTATCCTTCCTGGTTTTACGGATGATCCAGAGGAGTATGATGCGCTGTGTGAGCTTATTGCTTCAACTGGCCCTGATCTCATCCAGCTGCGTAATCTGAATATGGACCCGGAACAGTATCGAAAAGCGGTCCAACACGCACCGACAAAGCCGCCTCTGGGTATGCTGCATTGGCTGGAAAGCTTGAAAGGGCAGTTTCCTGCGCTTCAGTTCGGTTATTTTAACCCCTGCCTGAATTGACCGGGAATTGACCTGTTCGTTGGTCGAGTTCATCTCTGCTTATCCCGATCAGGAATTCTTCAGAAAATACGGTCCCTTTTTCAGGTGCGGGGACCGTAGGGTCAAGCCCCGTGCCTGACCTAAACCGCTCACCCCACCAACAACGCAGTAACCTCCGCCAGCCGTTGTTCGGCTTCCGCCACCCCCTGCTCATCACTCCGCTGAAAAAAAGCACAAGCCTTTTGCCACGCCTGCTCAACCGAACCGGCACCCTGAACTTCACAGGCCAAGGTATGTCCGAAAAAATAATTCTTAGCAAAATAATGGGTAAACTCTTTCATCCTGCCGAGACGCCGTTCCGGGACAAAACGCAACAAAGCAGCAACAAAATCAGCGTATATCGCTGGTAGGCAGATCTTGACCTTGGGGATATCAAGCCCGTAGACCTCTCTGGCTATATCAGCAAAGAGCCAAGGCGTGTAAGCGGCCCCACGACCGATCATCAAACCATCGGCATTGCTGATTTGCAGGCATTTTTTCGCATCCGCCACTGAAAGAACAGAACCGTTGGCAATCACCGGAATGGATATCCATTCTTTGACCTTGGCCACCCATTCCCAATGGGGTTTCCGACAAAAGGCCTCCTTGCGCAGGCGGGCATGCACGGTCAGTAGGTCAATTCCCTCTCCTTCCAGCATCTGGCAAAAGCTCTGTAATTTTTCTTCGGAAAAGGATTCACCAAGCCGGATCTTGGCTGTCAGGGGTAATGCTGTTTTCCTGCGGGCTTCGGCAATAATCTCACGAACAAGCTCTGGAGTATCCATCAGGGAGCTACCACCACCTGAGCGGCGCACCTTCGGGGCCGGGCAACCAAGATTGATGTCAACAGCATCGGCCTGCAAACGATGCAAAGCCTCCAACGCCGGAGCAATCTCGTCGACCCCACTTACTAACAATTGGTAGGAAAGCGGCTTTTCCTCATCTGTCCGGACAAGAAAGGGCGAAAGATGCTCATTTTCCACAGGGAGTTTACGAGTCGCCAGCATCTCGGTTGACAGCAGCCCGACCCCGCCGAATTGAAGCAGAAGAGTACGCAGGGCGGAATGGGTCAAACCGGCCATTGGAGCCAATAGTAAGGGGGAGTCAAGCTGAAGATCTTTTATTTTCATCCTGGGTCGAGGCCTCTATGCCAACAGAAATTTCCTTGTTACGCAGGCAAAAAAAACGAAACATGCTTTTTCAGCACAAGCGAGCTGTATAGAAAATATACTTATTACCTTTATAAAACTTGACTTATCAGCAAATCGTTTTATAAGTGACAATTATTATCTTATAAAAATTCTCACGTTGCTATCCAGCAACATACTACATCGTGCTGTATCATTTTTACTCTATGATAAGGTAGCGACAAAACCCTTTATGTGACATTATTGTAAGTCGAAAAATGTAATTTTTGCATGTAACTCTTATACACAATTTCTCGCACATCCCTCCTCCTTCATTACCAGGAGGAGACGAGAGACGGCTCCGCCTCAAAAGCACGTTGAGGCTTATCATTTTTCATAAAAAAAGAGAAAGCTATGAATACACCGGAATCCATGGTCCGCCTGACAACGCAACGTCAAATTCTTCTTGAAGAACTCTCCAAGGTCAACAGCCATCCAACGGCATGTGAACTGTATGAGATAATAAGAAAACGATTGCCCAGAATTGGGCTGGGCACGGTGTACAGAAACCTAGAACTTATGGCTGATTCCGGGATGATACTCAAGCTCGAACTCGGAGGAGCACAGAAACGTTTCGACGCGACAACCGACCCCCATTACCATATTCGCTGTTCTGCCTGCGGAAAATTAGAGGATATCACTGTTGACGTGCAAAAGAAAATCATGGAAGATGCTGCCGAAAAAACCTCTTATACAATTTTAGGACATAATGTAGAATTCACCGGTAAATGTCCGGCCTGTCAGGAGGTAAAGGCAACAGGAGAGGTAAAGAAGGAGGCTAGGGAGACTAATCCAGCTTGATATAAGCCGCACATCGTCCCCCTTTTTTCTCTCTCAGAAACTCTCACTCCTGCATTTTGTACTCGTCAGAAGAGAAGAAAACCTTACAGAAACGCCGCTTGCCGACCTTGAGCAACACCTCTGCATCAGTGGATATTTCAGCGTCCACATCCGCAACCTTGTCACCGTTCACGGAGACAGCGTTTTGCTTGACCATTCGCCGACCCTCTGAGGTTGATTGCACCAGCCCGGCTTCATGCAACAGTTTTGGCAGCCAGATGGATTCACCTTCCACGCTGACA
Source organism: Candidatus Electrothrix sp. (assembly GCA_049669385.1). Taxonomy (GTDB): domain Bacteria; phylum Desulfobacterota; class Desulfobulbia; order Desulfobulbales; family Desulfobulbaceae; genus Electrothrix. The sequence continues at coordinate 2,665 of JBATKL010000481.1, forward strand.
TTCTTTTCCGGAAGCTCATCAGGAAGCTCATGGCGCTTAAAGATCTGCTCAAAATTCTTTTCCGCCGCCTCAGCCGCATCCTGATCATGGAAGCGGGCCACAAGTTCCTTGGCAAGCTGCACCTTCACGGCTTTGGGATGGATCTTGCCCTGCTCCATGTCCTGCTTTAACAAGGCAATCTCTTCCAGCGTCAGATCACTGAGCAGTTCATAATACCGGAACATAAGCTCATCGCTCATGGAAAGGATCTTCCCAAAAATATCATCTGCTGATTCGGAAATACCAATGTAGTTGCCCAGCGATTTACTCATCTTGTTCACCCCATCCAACCCCTCCAGCAGAGGCATGGTCAGGACAACCTGGGGAGCTATTCCACGAGAACGCTGCATCTCCCGTCCCATCAGTAAATTAAACAGCTGATCAGTCCCGCCCAGCTCCACATCAGCCTTCAGGGCCACAGAATCATACCCCTGAATCAGCGGATAAAAGAATTCATGGATGGAGATAGGACGATGGGATTCAAAACGTTTCTTGAAATCATCGCGTTCCAGCATCCGGGCAACCGTCAACTCCGAGGCCAGATGAATCATCTCGTAGGAGGAAAGCTCGCCCAGCCATGTCGAGTTAAAAACCACCTTGGTTTGAGCGGGATCCAGAATCTTAAAGACCTGCTGTTTATAAGTCTCGGCGTTACGGGCAATATCGTCGCGGGTCAGCGGGGGCCGAGTTTCCGACTTACCGGTTGGATCGCCGATCAGGCCGGTAAAATCACCGATCAGAAAATTAATGGTATGACCAAGCTGCTGGAACTGACGCAGCTTCTGTAACAGCACGGTATGTCCCAAATGAAGATCAGGAGCCGTGGGATCAAACCCGGCCTTGATAACCAGTGGTTCATCCTTCTCAAGGGCCTTTTTCAGCTTCTTTTCCAGGTCTTCTCGAGAAAAAAGCTCGGCACAGCCACGTTCTATGAGTGCAATTTGTTCTTCAACCGATTTCATAGTTCTCACAGCTCCTTACTTAGCATACTCAACAGCTCGGGTTTCCCGAATAACCGTTACTCGAATCTGGCCTGGGTAGGTCAGTTGCTCCTCAATGGATTTGGCAATGTCACGACTCAACAGCAACGCTTCATCGTCATGCACCTTTTGGCTGTCCACGATAATCCGTAAATCACGACCCGCCTGCACCGCATAGGATTTATCAACCCCTTCAAATGCGTTGGCAATATGTTCAAGATCTTCCAAACGCTTTACATAGCTCTGCAACATTTCTTTCCGAGCACCGGGACGGGCTCCTGAAAGAGCATCTGCTGATTGCACCAGGACATCAAGAACACTTTTCGGCGGGAGATCTTCATGATGAGCGCCCACGGCATAGACAATATCATCGGCCTCACCGTATTTTTTCACCAGATCGCGCCCGATCATCGCGTGCGAGCCTTCCACCTCGTGATCCACGGCCTTGCCGATATCATGGAGCAGGCCAGCCCGCTTAGCTTTTTTCACATCCAGGCCTAGTTCTGCCGCCATAACGCCGCACAGGAAGGCTACTTCCAAGGAATGTTGCAAAATATTCTGGCCGTAACTGGTCCGATACTTCAAGCGCCCGATCAGGTTTATCAATTCAACATGCACACCATGAGCATTGACATCAAAGGTGGCCTGCTCACCCACCTCTTTAATCTCCACATCCAACTCACCAGTCACCTTGGCAACCACTTCTTCAATCCGGGCAGGATGGATTCTGCCGTCGGAAATCAACTGAATCAGCGATTGACGAGCCACTTCACGGCGGATCGGGTTAAAGCCAGAAAGAATGACTGCCTCCGGGGTGTCATCAATAATAATGTCAATCCCGGTTGCCGCCTCAATCGCCCGAATATTCCGTCCTTCACGACCGATAATCCGTCCCTTCATCTCATCACTGGGGAGGGGTACCATGGAGACTGTTTTATCGGCAACATAATCACCGGCATAGCGGGCAATAGCCAAGGCGAGGATGTTTTTGCCTTTTCGGTCAGCCTCAAGCTTCATCTCATTTTCAATACGGATCAAACGCTTAGCCGCATCCATCCGCGCTTCGCTTTCTATGGAATCCATGAGCCGCTCTTTGGCCTGCTCACGGGTTATCCCAGAAATATTCTCCAGCTCATAGCGCTGCTGATCAATCAAAGAACGCAGTTCATTTTCACGCTCAACAAAAGCCTGTTCACGCTCGTTGATTTTTTTATCTCTGGCTTGAAGTCCAGACTCTTTCTTCTTCAGATCATTGAGTTCATCGTGGACTTTATCAAGCTTACGATCAAGCCTGAGCTGCTCATTTTTGAGCCCTTTACGAGATTCTTTTATTTCTTCTTCAGCTTCCTTTTTAGACTGATAAATTTCCTCTTTGACCTGAAGCAGATGCTCTTTTTTAATCTGCTCGGCCTCCTGAATAGCATTTTCTACAATCAGGCGGCCCTGTCCCTCAATATCAGCTTGATTACCTTCAACAAATTTCTTTCTCAGCACAAAACCGACAGCTACCCCGGCTATTAATGCCAGAACAAAGAGAAGTACTGCCACACCGCTCATCATCATAGTATATTTACCTGATTTGTTATGCTGTATTGAAAGCAAACCGCATATTTCCCGCTCAACTGACGAAAACGGTTCACATTTTCAATAGATTTTCAATAGTAGGTTTGAAAAAATAGTGGGGAGATTTGGAGCAAACGGAGAGAGGAGAAGCAATACACCAACAGGGGGCACACCGATGGAAATCTGCTTTTAAACGGATCAGAAGGACGCAGCTGAATGCGCTGCGAAAAGACATTATATTAAAAAATCTTTACAGATCGGAAGAATATATATCCGTTAAGACCGGTGGATCATAATAGCAAAGAACCGAAGCAGGATCTATCCTATCCTCCGGACATTGCGCCGGAAAACGCCCCTTTTTGAAGCATACCTAACTTCTCCGGAGCCCTTCCTACCGCACCGGAATCCCCCGGACATATCTCAAACCTGCCCAAGGACTTCTATACACCGGGACAAGGCAGCATATAATGCATACTGCCCAACGGTCCCCGAAAACCGCTGCAAGGAAAATCCCCGCCCTGCCGTGTCAACGCAATGATTAAACCTATAGCAATAGGTGGGCGACTCATACCGCACTTAGGAAATCAATGAAGTCCTCCAGCATGCAGCAGGGAAGTCACCCTATCAATGAGAGTTGGCTCAATACTCCGCTGATCACAAACAGCGCAGGGAAACTTAAAAAAACGTAGAAACTTATTATATATATAATCTAAAAAAGAAAAGGAGAAAAGGTAAAAAAAACCTCATGTGTCCAGAGCTATTGATACCCGTTCAATAAGCTTTGAAATCAGCTTATTACTCCCTTTGTATTTTGCTCGCTCAGTAAAAAAACCGTTATAGTCTCGTTGTAAACTCACATGCCGAGCAGCTATCCGCAAACAGGCCAGAACCAACAGGGTGCTGGAGGGAACAGTCGTTGTCGGACCGACCTCCTCATTATCGCCCAGCTCCTGACGTAACATGGAAACCGCTTCCTGCACCTCGTCATCAGGTACATCGCTATAAAACGAAAATTCCTGCCCGTAAAGGGTAAAGCTAATCAGGCGCTCTTCCATATTCCAGCGGATAGCGTTTTTATTCAGGAACTCACAGGGGGGGCCGAACTCAAAAGCTCGTCATCGTCCTCTTTCCCCTGCTCAGCCTCCACATGCGCACCGATACTCTGGTCAGATTCCCATTGCTCTATTCGTCCAAGCAGGCCGGATACTCGACGACCTACCTCTGAGCGTTGTTCTTGCAGTTCGACAAGTTCCATCTTGAGGAGTTCGCGTTCTTCTTCGCTGTCACGAAATTTCTCTTCAAGAGCACGAAACGTCTCTTGCAAACTACTATAATTATCAATCAAGGTGTCGATAAGCTGTTCAAGGCGAACAAACTCTTCGTTATCCATGCGGCAAATCCTTTTTTATATCTCTCTATGCACCAATTATAAACACAGTTGATATGGAGCGACCCAAACAATCTCCTTCAAATGCAGCAGCCTCATATTGATTCTATACTTACCAGCTGACGCAGGCAAACGCAAGGGTTTTACAACACCCTTTACAATGAATATCTTCTGCTAGCGAAAATACCGCCAGCTCACAGGGCGTCCTTTTTCATAGGGCATATGTCCATGAAAAGGGCGGCGATCTTCGTCAAAGACTAAGGGGAGAAAAGAGCGATCTCCCTCCCACATAGGAAGCTTTTTCAGCCTATCCAGCCGGTGCCAGGCAAGCTCGCCTTCCTCGTTGTATTTTCGTGGAACTCCATCAAAGGAGGTAATCAAAAAAATAAATCCCAGCCAGTGCTCTCCGTCTGGACCGAAGCCAGGCCAATTGATGGTACCGCGCAGCTGCATATCCCGGCAGATAATACCGGCTTCCTCTTTAATTTCCCGCACCATGCAGCTCTGTACATCCTCATCAGCCTGCATTTTACCGCCAAGCCCGTTATACTTCCCAAGATGCTGATCATCGGCTCGGGCATTGCGATGGACCAGCAGGACCTTTTCCCTACCTGGTGAGAGGATATAGCCGAGTGTCCCTACAGTAGGAGCATATGGAATATGTGGAGTATATATTTCTGGAGCATGCATTCTTCTTTCCTGTCCGAGTTACTTGGCACTGGTTATTACCTGACGCTCTATACGGCTTATTTCAAAATTTGTCAATATCTCACAGCATGTTGAGGCCTCTCCTCATATTTCCTCATCCTTCTCCATCTTTTTTAACGCATGATTCCTCATTGAGGAGTAAAAGAATATCTATCCTGATAATTATGCAAAGATTTTTTTCCTAACATCTTTGTAAGATTGACATGTTATTTCGATATTGTTATATAACTGTCAAATAAATATAATCCCCATAAAACAGTTATCACTGAGGACATCAATCGTATGAAAAAAATCAGCCTGTCCGTTGATGCCGTTCAGATTTCCGTCGAACAGGGTGCAACCGTACTGGAAGCAGCCCGCCAAGCCGGAATCACCATACCGACTCTTTGTCATCTCCCTGAAAAAACATCTCAGGAGCCTCATTGCGAGGTCTGTGTCGTTGCCTGCGAGGGACGCGAGGGCTTCATCAAATCCTGCTCAACCCCGGTCGAAGAGGGGATGGTTATTAGCACAGAGAATGATGCCATCAAAGCGCATCGCCAAGAACGAATCGCCGCCTTGGCCTCCATCCATTTTGGCGACTGCAAGGCCCCGTGCAGCCTGACCTGTCCTGGCCAGATCAATGTGCAAGGATATATTGCCCATGTGGCCAAGGGCCAGTATGCAGAAGCCGTGCGCCTGGTCATGGAGAAAAACCCACTGCCTTTTTCTGTAGGTCGTCTTTGTCGTCGTTTTTGTGAGAGCCGTTGTCGTCGGGTTCTGCTGGATGCCCCCATTGCCATCAACCACCTGAAACGCTTTGTCGCTGACTGGTGCATGAATAATCAGGTCGATCTGAAGATTCAGAAGCAACCAGCCACGGGGAAGAAAATTGCCGTTGTCGGCGGCGGGCCTTCCGGTCTGGCCGGAGCCTATTATCTGGCAAAAAATGGGCATGACGTGACCATCTATGAGGCCGAGGAAGAGCTGGGCGGCCTGCTTCGCTATGCTGTTCCAGAGTTCAAAGTGCCGAACAAGGTGCTGGATTACGAAATCGCAACCATCCTCAAACTGGGGATTGCGGTGAAATGTAATCAGCGACTGGGGCAGGATATCAGTCTGGACGAGCTGAATAAGCAGTTTGATGCGGTCCTGTTGACTGTCGGGGCCGGGGTTGATCAGCCCTTGGGCCTGCCTGGTAGCGATTTGCCTGGAGTTCGACCTGCGTTAGATTTCCTCCGAAAGTATAATGCAGGTGGGGAAGTAAAGCAGGGCAAGAGCGCAGCCGTGATTGGCGGCAATAATGTTGCTATGGAGACGGCCCGTGCACTGCTCCGTCAGGGCTATGAAGTTACCATTGTTAATCCCAAAAAGGATACCTCTGGACTGGGTGCCAACCCGGTAGCGATCAAAGAGGCGGAAAAGGAAGGTGCCCGTTTCCTCTTTCAGGTTGAGCCCTGTGAGATTCGGCAACTGGGTTCCGGGCTGGAACTGGTTATGGACCAGCTGGAACTGGGCGAACCGGATAAGAAAGGCAAGCAAAAGCTGCAACCTGTTCCTGATGCCTTTGATGTCTTGCTGGTGGATACAGTTGTTTATTCTCAGGGCCAGATGGTTTGCCAGAGTGATGAGACCCCAGCGGCTGATGTGGCCCTGAGTCCGAAAAACCTGATCAAGGTCGATGCCAAAACCTCCATGACCAGTACGGACAAGGTCTATGCAGCAGGCGAGGCAGCTGGCGGCTCCCGTCCCCTGATTCAGGTGGTGAGTTCCGGGCGTAAGGCAGCAGAAAGCATCCATAGCGCAGTGATGGGCCTTGCTCCGGCTCCAGCAGAAAGTCGCTTTAATTTCACACGCGGCAAAGCCGCTGATGATGCCAAAGTGCTGGAGCGTTTTGACAAGCAGGATCGTACCCCTATGTCAAGTCGGTCCCCTGAGACTGCTGTGCTGGATAATGAAGAGGTCAAACTGGGTTTTGATGAGGCCGCTGCCAAGCAAGAGGCGGACCGTTGTCTGGAATGCGGGTGCATGGCCTATGATGACTGTGACTTCAAGACCCTCTGTATCGATACCGGTATCAACCTGAGTAAAACTGGCATGGGGACAGCACCGGCCTACAGCTTGGATCAATCCCATCCCATGCTGGATGTAGATCTCAATAAATGTATCTACTGTCAACGCTGTGTCAATGCCTGCGCCTACGAGGCCCTGGATTTAAGCTGCGTATCCAAGGATGAGCAGGGTGTGGCGACGGGTATTT
>JBATKL010000482.1:0-1816 GCA_049669385.1 Candidatus Electrothrix sp.
AGTGTCAACTGGCATATGAAGCATGCCACAATTTTGGCACTGGTTCCGCTTGGCTCAGCTGTTAACTCCTTTTAATCTCAAAATATCTTCAAGGGTCAATCCTTCTTCAATAACACCTAACGTTACCGCTGGAACTTCTTGTGTTGTGTAATGGACGCGAACAAAATTATGAATTATCCATATCACATTCAACGGGAGCATTCCATAAAAGTCGGTTAAACAACACTTGCTGCCTTGAGCGAAAAAACATGCTCTCTCAACATCTTCCATCGACCGGCTTTATAGTGCGCTCGTAAATACAACATAGCCTCCGCCGTTTCTTTCAACCAAAACAACGAAGCACCCTTGAGACGCAGGTTGACCACTCTGCGTATCGCGCTCTCCACTGAACCGCTCCCTATCGGCAAACTTTTTTCCGCGACATCGGAGTAAAGCATACGATGCATGTTTCGGACAAAATAATCCCGCTCAGTTTTGAGCTTCTTATTTCGACTCCTGCGATAAAGCTCTTTGATGGCCTCAACCACTTCCTGACTTCTGCCGTTTTTCAACATGGTTCTATGTTTTGCAAACCATCGCTTTCTTTGCGCCGGTTTTAATTTTTTCTGCAATCCGGAGACCTTGTTTAAATGCTCAGCAGCGTGATAGAAATCAAGGAGTTCATGGCATTGATGGGGGGAAAGGCCTAGTGAAGCGAACAGGCTGCCAACACGATTCCATATCCATCGGGCACCATCTGCGACAAACAACACTTGCTCCGCCGAGCTCACATTGATCTTTTCAAGGTAAAAACGCAGAAGAGAAAAGACGGCGTCCGGCCCTTTCATACTCGCATCTATAAACGGCGCAAAGGTCTTGTCCACCTTGCCTTGAGCGTTAACCGTATGAATAATCAACAGCTTTGGTTCTCGCCATTCACCATGATATCTTGAACGCCCTTTTTTTGTTTTTGGCCCTCGCTTCTTTTCCCGTATCCGAACACGGCCTCCGTCCACGGAAACAACAACCCGGCAACCGGACAATGTTTCGGAAAAATTGTACCCTTCAGTCCGGGCCGACAGCTTCGCACGTTGAGCGTAACGTCGGCAAGTGTTGCATATCTTCTTGATGTCAAGGGATATCCCGTTACCTTTCATAACCTGACGGGCTTCAGCATAAGATCCGACAATGACGGCTATTGAGCTGATTTCTGAAGCAAGTTTTGGAGTCAGGCGATCATGTATGCCCAAAAGGAACAAGCCCGGATAAATGCCGTTTCTCTTTTTTCGTCTCTTATCTCTTTGGACCGCCTGACTGAAGTAGCTTGCCACCACCGTTATTATTACACCAAATGAAGTCGATATGTTAACTTCCCGAACACCCTGATTTTTCATTTTTTTAGGAACGGAGTGTACCACTTTCCTTTCCTCGTCCTGTATCTCATCTCTATTTAGACTCTCCTGTATTTTCAGTGCCAAGATACGAGCAGCAAGCCTGTTTGTTGCTTCAACTATTCGTTGTTCAATTTCATGCAAGGAAGCCGGATCTTTGATATGAGGTACCTCATTAATCAGCCATTTAATCTCAAGCTCGCTGTCATAGATTTCATTTTCCAATATGCCAAGATTTTCTTCGACGGAATAAGTTGCCTTTTTCATGATTTGCTGTCCTGAATTTTAAAGAGTGATTCAGAGCAGTGTTAATTCCATAAATTGATCCTGATGTCTTGCAAAAAACAGATCAGCAGTCAAAAAAGTACATTCCTACTTTTTGGGAATGCTCCCCCTGCGTATTCCGCCCGCCAACAGGCTCGAAAAACTGAAAGGGGAACGGGCCG
>JBATKL010000483.1:0-1911 GCA_049669385.1 Candidatus Electrothrix sp.
GACTTCTTCTGCGGATGTCCGGTATTGATCGGCAAAAAAAGAAAGGAGCAGGTTTTGCGAGGCTTTTATATTTTTTGGACAAGGGAAGTAAAATCCTCCGAAGGAGGGTGTGGTCAGCCCTGCGGGAGAGACTCCCCGCTCCGCTGGGAATAACATGACAAATGTGTCACCTCTGCTGCTCCACCCGCAGCAGCTCCAATCCCTCACGGAATAGCTCCAATTCAGGATGACCGATGTTCTCTGCAATTTGCACGGCCAGTACCATGTATTCCTCGGCCTTGGCAAGCTCACCCCTGTCGTAATAGGTGCGACCGATGTTCCAGCAGCTTCCTGCCTCTTCGGCCCTATCACCCAGCTCCCGCCGGATGATCAAGGCTTGTTCATGATACTCTAAGGCTTTAGCAACGTTACCCTGCACACGGTAGATCTCGGCAATGTTGTTCAGGGTTGCGCCTTCTCCAATTTTATCCCCGACCTCCTTCCCGATAGGCAGGCATTGCTCATAATACTGCAAGGCCTGTGCATACTCGCCTTGGTGATAATAAAGCCTGCCGATATTATTCAGGGTCGCGCCTTCGCCCTCCCAGTCGCCGATCTCCCGCCGGATGCTCAGGCTTTGCTCGTAACACTCCAAAGCCAATTCATGCTCGCCTTGCGCTTGATAATTAAAGCCTATGTTATTCAGGGTTGCGCCTTCACCTTCCCGGTCGCCAACCTCGCGTCGTATTGGTAGGCATGGCTCAAGATAGGCAAGGGCTTTCTCAAACTCGCTACGTCTATTACAGGTGTAGCCAAGGTTATTCAGGCTCTTGCCTTCATCCTTGCGGTCCCCTGCCTGCTGAGCCGCAGTCAGGCGTATTTCAAGGGTGGCCAGTCGTTCTATCCAATACCCCTGCCGGTCAAGGTACTCCCACATCGCCTCTTCCAAGCCCTGCACCTCCCGCCACAGCCCGCTATCTAGGCAAGCCGCTATCAGGCGCAGGCAATGTGCCCGCTCCTCATCCAGCAAGGCGTATCCGGGCAGACCCGCCGCGCTCTGTGTCTCGCACCACCCTATATAGTAATGGGCGACACGCGCCAGGGTCTCTTTGCTCAGGCCCAGATGCTTGGCCGCATACTGATGAATCAAAGCATGGCCTATATGCAGGCGATCTTCCCGGCGTTCCAGCAACCCATAATTGACCAGCTCATTAACAGCGGCGCGGCCTCGGCGTTCATCGTCCTCCAGCAAGGCGATCATAGGCGCAATCGCCAGCAGGTCAAAGGCCAGACAGCCTGCCAGTCCCAGCACAAGGCGGCTGTCCTCGCCCACCTGGGCCGCGCTTCGTTGCAGGAGCAGGGCTGCATTCTCTGCCTGATGCTGTTCCCCGTGACCCAGCTCCTGAAACGGTTCCTGCTCCAGCCAGCGCAAGTAGTCAGCCGCAGGCTCACCGGTACTGTGCAGATAATGCCCGGCCAGCCGCAGGGCCACGGGCCAGCCCCCCAGCAGCTCGGAGATCCGCTCTATGGATTCCTGATCATCAGCATCCCCGCCCCAGGCCCGCAACACCTCTTCGGCCTGATCACCCGGCAGAGGTTGCAGGTCCAGGCGCAACGGCCCGGCATCAGTCTTTTTCCTGCTGGTGATAAGCACGCCGCAACTGCCGCGTAGGGCCAACACCGCCCGGAGATCGGTAGCCTCCTCGGCTCCGTCCAAGATCAACAGGGCCTGCTTGTTCCCCAAGGCTAAAGCTACCTGCTGCTTCAGGTCCGTTTCTTCGGAAAGGTGGAGGGCATGGGCAATGGACTGAAGGGCCTGATCCGTCGCGGGCTGATGATAAAAGGTGTGAAAAATGATGCCGTCTGGAAAACGATCAGGAGGTAATTTGCGCACGGCACGGGCTGCCAGGGCGCTCTTGCCCATGCCACCGG
>JBATKL010000484.1:0-1872 GCA_049669385.1 Candidatus Electrothrix sp.
TAGTCAAAGAGATATTGATTTTTTTATTGCGACAAATCGTTAACCTGTTCTCTTGGTTAGAATTCTTTAATCCAGATACAGCAGGTCAAGCTATTTTTTTTCTGGTCGTCTGCACAGTTGTTTTAAGGATAGGTTCTGAGAAAAAGGCTGTTAGAAATAGTTGGGATAAATATTTTGAAGGCTTTGCGGAAAAAAGATTTGAATTACTTCTACTTTGGCAACCATAACTTTTTGATTTATATGAAAAATCATCTTGAAATATCCAAAAGAAAGTTGTAGTGTATCTACGAAAATGTTGAATTACTTTTCGGGCGGATTGGTCCCTTAAGCTACGAGCTGTATCCAGTCAATCGCCATGATATAAACTTTTACTTTTTGCTAATTTTATGAGTTCGCCCAGCCCGGAAACAGAATATTCCTATGAGAAACTCTTTGAGTTGACAGACATCGCCCGACAACTTGCGTCTTTTCACGAAAGATATCATCATTTTTTTAAGAGACATACGGTAAGTTTGTCAGATAAAGCATTCCAGTACTTGAAAGGTTTATTCCAGGCTGAAAAAAAACATGGAACGTATGGAGGAGAAGGTTCCGGGCACTAAATATGATCCCCTCCAATATTTTCTTTCCGACTCGAACTGGGATTGGCGTCCTGCAAGTGATCAAGTAGCTAAAGATGCAGATAAACTCTTGGGAGGCAAGGAAGATAGCGCTCTTTTTATTGATGAATCCGGGATACCCAAAAAGGGAAAGATGTCTGTCGGGGTTTCTCGTCAATGGTGCGGGCAGCTTGGTAAAACCGACAACTGTCAGGTAGCGGTGTTCGCGACTTTGGGATATGGCCGTTTTTCCACGCCAATCGACTGTCGGCTGTATTTACCGAAAAGCTGGACGGATGACAAGGAACGTTGTCTTAAGGCCAAGATCCCCGCCGACAAAATTGTTTTCCAAACAAAGCATGAACAGGCACTTGACATGGTTTTCCATGCGAGAAAGAATGGAGTTCGTTTTAATTGGGTGGGTTGTGATGGTTTTTACGGGAGTAATCCTCAATTTCTTCGGAAACTTGATGATAACGATGAAAAATTCATGGCAGACGTTCATAAAGACCAAATAATTTATATTGAAGATCCCAGTCCTGTCGTTCCAAAAGCAAAATCGAACAAAGGGAAGCGCCCGAGCAAGCTCAAAGCACAAGAACAAGGCGTACGTGTTGACAAATGGGTGAAGCAACAACCTGATAATACATGGAAACGGGTGAAAGTTCGAAATACGACCAAAGGCAAACTCATTGTGGATATTCTGCATAGGGAAGTTTGGTTATGGGACGGTAAAGAGGCTGAAGCGAAAAAATGGCATTTAGTTGTCAGGCGTGAGGTTAACTCCCCGAAAGAAATTAAATACAGCTTGAGCAATGCGGCAAGTAACACGTCAACAAGACGACTTGCGTATATGCAAGCTCAACGATATTGGGTTGAACGTCCATTTCAGGATGCAAAAAATGAATGTGGGATGGGTGATTATCAGGCTCGGGGATGGCTGGCTTGGCATCATCATATGACTATGGTTATGATGGCCATGTTGTTCATGGTCGAGCAACGATTATTCCACCAAGTCGGTGTCCCGTTATTGAGTTGTGCTGATATAACAAAATTACTCAAGTCAATGCTTCCACGTCGAGATGTAAACGAAGCTGAAATTATAAGACAGCTTCGTGAACGACATAGAAAGAGGCAAGCTTCAATAAATTTCGCATACGAAAAACAACGAAATAACGATTTATTACCGCACTATTTGTGAGTGCCAAAGTAGAACTACTTCTCCCTGTTTAAACTTTGCATCAATGGCAAACGAGCCATTGTCGGTTTTCCT
>JBATKL010000485.1:0-7258 GCA_049669385.1 Candidatus Electrothrix sp.
GGATCAATCATCTGGATCATCCTCTGCTCCAAGACGCTCCATCACCTTCTTGTAACAAACAGGACAGACACCATGGCTGAACATCGCTTGAGAATGTTCAGAGATATACTCTTCTACCTGCTGCCAATACCCTGCATCGTTACGGATCTGCTTGCAATAGGAGCAGATCGGCAAAATTCCGGTCAACGTTTTTATCTCCTCCAGCGCCTCTTCCAGCTCTCTTTCCCGTTTCCGCAGTGTAATATGGGTGCTAATACGGGCAAGAACCTCTACCTGCTGAAAAGGTTTGGTAATATAATCAACAGCTCCGGCTGAAAAACCCGTCACCTTATCTCCCACACTGTCCAGTGCGGTCATGAAAATAATCGGCAGAGCAGCTAGATCCTTATCAGCCTTGATCCTCCTGCATATCTCAAAACCATTCATCTCTGGCATCATCACATCCAGCAAGACAAGATCCGGTTGAATTTTCGGCAGGATCTCTAATGCTCTCCGACCACTGTCCACCATATATACCCTGTAATCATGCTCCTGTAAAAAGGAAAGCAGCACCTTGAGATTGGCAGGCTGATCATCAACTACGAGGATTGCGTCTTGTTCGGATTGCATAAATCCCTACTCCGGTTCGCCGCGATAAAATTCAACAGTCCTGTAAACTGAAATTCATCGAAATATTTCCTCAGATGGCCACAAAAAACGGAATATCTTCCCGAATCCATTTCACATATCTCTTGTATTTTTTTGCCGATCCCATTAATGTCACCTATTTCGACAAGAATGACGAGTTCATCCAGTATCTTTGCCAGGGGCATGATGCAGTCTTCCCGAATGACGGTCTCTTTTTTTCCACCGTATATCAATTTGACAGGTAACTGCGCCGCCATAGTCTCAAAAAGTTTTCTCGCTGAATAGGGCTTCCCGACCACATCACAGAAACCTTGCTCCAAACATTGCTGTCGCAGTGCCCTTTCCTCTGTCACCAAGGCAGAAAGCGCAATTATCGGAATATGAGCTAAATCCTTATGCTGCTTTATCTGGAGCCCCGCCTGCAAAACCTCTTGAGCAGGCCTTGCCGATATCGGCAGATCCATCAGAAGAATGTCCGGTTGCACAGCCCGACAGCTCTCTACGATTTTTTGATCATCCTTGACCTCATGCACGACAAAACCTACAGCTTGAAGGATATCCCGCAACACTGCCCTATGAGATGGCGTTTCATCAATCAGCAAAACCTGCTGTTTCCTCCCGGATTCTTCTAAAGAGGTGTAGCCGGTTACAAATTGCTGAAACTGATCCGAGTTGCTGATAGTTTCATTATGCAGGACCGGCACTTCCAAGGTAAAGAAAAAGCGACTGCCCTGCCCCTCACAGCCAGCGGCTGCCCGGCCCAACGGGCTGAGGAGCTGGAGATCCCCTCCCATAAGATGCACCAACTGGGCGCTGATGGACAGCCCCAGCCCGGTCCCCTCACTATGGTGTAATCGTTCACCGACCTGTCGAAACGGCTCAAAAATTATTTTCTGATCTTCCGCCGCAATTCCTGGACCGCTATCCTCCACCTCAAAGGTTAACATTACCCTGTCATTCCCTGCGCTTTTGCCTCGGACCAAAAGCGTGCAGTACCCGCATTCGGTAAACTTCACGGCATTAGAAAGCAGATTAAGGAGCACCTGCCGCAGCCGTAGCCCATCCACCAGGATGGAACTCGGCACCTCACCCTCAACAGTATAACAAAAATCAAGCCCTTTTTCTTTGGTACGAAGCTCTATAATATCCTTTATATTATGAAGAAAGAAAAGAGGATGTACCTCTGCTTCCACAACCTCAAGCTTGCCAGATTCTATCTTGGAAATATCCAGGATATCATTGATCAGGAGCAGGAGATGTTCACCAGCCCGATGAATAGTTTTGATGCCGTTTTGTTGCTTATCCGTAAGGCTGCCATCTCTCAACAGGATCTGGGTATAACCGAGAATGGCGTTCAAGGGCGTTCGCAGCTCATGCGTTATATTAGAAAGAAAGACTGATTTAGCCCGGCTGGCTGATTCGGCTTTCTCCGCAGCCTCATAGCGTTCGGTAATATCACGCCCGACGCCCAACACGCCAGCCACCATGCCGTCCTCATATAATAGCGGGGTTCTGATGGTTTCAAGCAGCACCTTTGAGCCGTCAATCGCAAAAGTCCCCCACTCTTCATGGACCACAGCTGTACCCGCAGTAATAGCCTGCTGGTCGCGCTCATAGAATTTTTTCGCCTGCTCGTTTTCTATAAGGTCATAATCTGTTCTTCCAACTATCTCCGACTCCATTGTCCCGAGAAACTGTTCAACACGAGGATTACAGGTAAGGTACACCCCCTCAATATCTTTCAACCAGAGCAGGTCCGGAACGGTTTCAATAATCAGCCGGTTCAGCTGCTGCATATAAAGCAGCTGTTTTTCAGCAGCTTTTTCTTCTGTAATATCAATCCAGGTGGATCGGGTATGGAGAATCTGCCCTTCTTCATCCCGGACAGCCGAGACGTTGAGCAACACGTCGATCCTCCTACCATCACACCTTCTTAGCTGGAGTTCTTCATTATTCACAGCCCCCTTGTCGAGAAACCGGATAAAGATTCGATTGAAGGCCTCATGGCAATCAGGATGATAAAAATCCGTTATCTTCCTGTTAAGAATCTCCTCCCTTGTATAGCCAAGACTATCCGCAAAGGTTTGGTTACAGTTCAACACCCGACGTGTCCGGGCATCAATGGAACCGAGCATATTCGGAGAATGATGATACAGGTCTCTGTACGCCTCTCTGCTTTCAACAAGCTGTCGTTTAAGCTGCCAGCGATCCATATTGAACTGGATCAAGCGCTCAAGCAGGGTATCAGTCAGCTCGGATTTGGGCAGACAGTCATCTGCTCCCTTTCTGATGACGTTGAGTATCGTTTGCTCATCATCCAAAGAGGTCAGCACGATGACCGGACAGGGGGCAGCCAAAGAGGAGAGCTGATCAAGGGTTTCGCTGATCGAACTGTCTCGGAGCGAAAGATCAATAAACAGCAGGTCAAACACATTCGCCCGCAGGGTAGCCAATCCATTTGCCAAGGTTCGATGATGCACAAGACGGGTATTACTATAGGCGGTCAGCTCAAGATTGGCCTGGAACAGCTCCGCATGATCAGGATTGTCCTCAATCAGGAGTATCTTCAGCTCCTTTTCAGGCATCACTTCGACCCGTATCCTGCACCAAATGATGCTGATTCAATTCCCAGTACTGGAGGATTTCACTGATGACTTCTCCGTATCGGTCAGCCTCCATTGGCTTGACAATATAACTGTTGGCATAATTCTTCAAGGCCCGCTTGATGTCCTTTCCAGAATTGGAGGTAGAAAAAATAACCACCGGAATTCCGGCCAGTCGTTCGCTCCCTTTAATTCGAGCCAGGATTTCAAGTCCATCATACTTTGGCAATTTCAAATCGAGCAGCACCAACCAGGGGAGACGCTGTTGCGGTGTGGCTTCCACCCGTTCCAAGTAGATCATAGCCGCAGCCCCATCACAGAGGCGGTCGACTCGAATCCTTTCACTGTAATCCGAAATATGGAATTCAGTCAATTCGGCATGGTCATCGCTGTCCTCAACCAGCAAAAGCTGCTTTATTATCGGCTCACCCATTCACTCCCCCTGATTCATTCATAACATTTTTCATGCTACATTTTCATGTTACATTATTCATGCTTTCGGCATGTTGTTTTGGAAAAATGAGTCGAAAAACAGCGCCTTCTCCTTTGGCCTGCGGCTCTACCTGAATATCGCCCCCATGAGATTTCATGATTTTTTTGACCACAGCCAACCCGACACCGGTCCCTTCAGCACTTGCATCAAGACGATAAAAAAGTCCGAAAATCTTTTCATGGTACTCCAAGGGAATTCCAGGACCATTATCTCTACAGAAAATATACCACCAATCTTCATCTTCGACGGCAGAAATCTCAAGTTCTCCCCCCTCCTCATTATGTGCATACTTCAAGGCATTGGAAAGAATATTTTCAAAAATCTGGAGTACTCTACTTTCATTGGCATAAATAACAGGAAGATTTGAGGCTATCTCAAAGGAAAAAGTTGCATTCCTTAATCGTATGCTCTGGCTTTCGGAAAAGGCAGTGAGCAGCTCATTCAGATGAAGCATTTTTTTCTCCATATCCATCCGCCCCACTCGACTGAGTTGCAGCAAATCTCTGATAAGCTGGCTCATCCGCTCATTAGCACCGACCACCTTGTCCAGTTTAGCCACAGCCTGTTCATATTTTCCCTGGCTAGCAAGCTTACGAATAATACTGATAAACCCCATACTGGTCACAAGAGGCGATTTCAGATCATGGGAGACCGTATAGACAAATTGCTCCAGCTCCTCATTGGAGTGCTTGAGTTCCTTTCTGCTTTCTTCAAGGGCAATATTTCTCTGCTTAAAACTCCCGGCTGCGATAGTCAGCTCGCCCAATTCATCTCTGAGCACATATTCAGGAATCTCCGTTTCTGAAGAGCCTGAAGCGAGTCTTCTAAAGGTTTGGGTCAGGCGATTGAGGGGAACAGTAATGCTCCGGCTGATAAGAAAAGAAAAAAAGCCTATAAAAAGGAGCAAACTTATTGCTGAGAAGAACAAAAAACGAGAAATTGCATTGATATTACCGAGCACCTGTTCCTGTAGATGCTCAGATTTCCCGGATATCATGGAGGAGAGTCGTTTTGCCTGATAGATTGTTTCGTAAGCCTGGGCTGACATCACCACATTCACCAAATAAAGATAGCCGCGCGTCCGCTGGACTGCCTCAAGAAAGCTGCTCTCATAACGGGCAAGCACAGATGCAATCTTTGCCAGTTGCTCAAAATCGCCAAAGTTGGCAACGTTGCCATTAGGCTGCTTCAACAGTGTATCAATAACCTCTCTGGTCTCCTGAATGCTCTCTGTGGCCGCATGAACAAAACTCCCATCCAGCGAATCAAAATAACGATAGGCGTTTTTTTCAATCTGCAAAAGAAAATTCAACATTCGATAATACTGCAAGGTTCTATCAATGTCATTCTCCTGCAAGGTTGCAATCCGCTCCTCTATAAGCAGCTGCGCTTTTGTTGCTTGCTTCCGGAACTCTCGCCGAACTAAACGCTGTTGCATATCACGTTGTGTCCGCACTTCCTGAAAGCTGTTATAATAGGTGTGCAGATATTTTTTCGTCTCTTGAAGATAGTCAAGTGTATTAAGCTGTTCCTCTCCCTCGATGTGTCCGATACCGTCCAGCATATCTGCATAAACTTCTCCGACCCGATCCCCGGCTGCATTATGTCCAGAATAAATATAAATAAGGGCCTGCCGCTGCATCTCTGACATTTGAGCTGAAAAGCTCATTATTTCTTCAGCATAGTGACTGAAAGTTATCACAGAATGAAAATCACCAGCCAATGTGCTTAGAGATCCATAGGAAAGAAGAGCGATGACAAGGGCGACGATCCCAGTAACAAGGTACCCTGAATATATCCTTTTTTTTAAGGAGATTTTCCGTATGAGTAAAGATATCATTTCACTCTCCTAGGCCAGAACGAACTCGCTCCATTTCGGCAAAGTATACTCATAGGTATCCATAACCGTATTCCAGACTGCGATATTTTCAAAGCGCTGAATGTATGAGCCACCGGTGCGGACCGTACCTGGTTGCACCGACACCCTGCCGTCTGTCCCTTTCAGAGGCTCGGTTGCCGGTTTGCCTTCATACCAGTAATCCCATTCTGCCTCTGACATAAAAGGTCGGGAACGCTGAGGGTTGGATATATAATATCCCTGTCGAGCGATGAATGCCCCCGGCCATCCAGAAAGCCACCAGTTCATAAAGGCATAGGCTGCATCAAGTCGCTCTCCGCTGCATGAACGAGAAAGACACATGACTCCATGCCAGGCTCTATAGCCCTCTTTCGGAGCGGCATATACACAGGGTATATCCATACCGTTTAACATGCTCACACCAGGAGAGAACATGCTTTGCAACACAACATCGCCGGAAGCCATTAACTCGACCGATTGGGGCACCGAGCTCCAGACTCCACGAAAATGCCCCTGCCGCTTCTTGGCTATGACAATCTCAAAAAGTTGATCAACCTCTTCCCTGGTCATGTTCCCCATGTCTCGGAAGGTCATTTCACCCTGCGCCTGGACTGCAAGTGCAAGATCGAAGAGGCCGATAGTCGGTGCGTTGACGATAGCCACCTTACCGTGATAACGCTCATCCAACAGCCATCCCCAACTCTCTGTTGTATACGGGACCCCCTGCTCCACGACATTGGTATTATATCCAAAGGAGTCGGTATTATGGACATAGGGCAGGAAGCTTATTGCCCCGGTCGTGTTCGAGCCGATTTTGTTATCCGGTTGCACATAAAGGAGCTTATACGGGGCATCGCCGAGGCCTAACTTTGCCTGCTCTGTAATACGCCCTGTCTTGGTCAAACTGTTAATTTCATCCCAGTAGGTCAGCCGGCTAATATCAATAGACTGGATGGTTTTTGCCTGCCAAAGCACCTTGATACTGTTTGACCATTGTTCGTAAAGATCAAAGGAATCAGGATCAGTACTTGCTTTCAGCAGCACCTCGGCACTCCCGCCGGGGTAAAATTCTATGTTGATCCCAAGATCTTTTTCTGCCTGTTGACGAATTTTCTCCTGAAGAGTGACATGGGTCCCAACTATCCGAAGAGTCGGCCTCAGGTTACTCGGCCTGCGATTATTCGGCCTGATGTTGCGGGCTTTCAGAATACTCGGAAAAGCTGTTGCAGCCAAGGCAGCAGCTCCGACCTGGCTGCTTTTTTTAAGAAAAGATCGGCGATTCATAACGATAATTCATAACGATAATTCATGACGATAGAAGGATACAGATACTGTCATACAGAGGGAGCCGGTAAATATACGTAACAATCATTTACCATGAAACCGTGAAAGAGCATGTGAAACGGTATAGAAAATCTCTCCTATAAGAAAAAATACCCTGTGCAAGAATGATATGCAATTACAAAGTAGGATTAAACTCAGAGCGTGAGAGCACGCCTGATAAATGGGAATGGGAATGGGAATGGGAATGGGAAAAATAATGCGGGAGCCAGAAAAAAAAGCAAAAAAAAGCCCTTACCGGATAACCCGGTAAGGGCTTTACAACAAAAAATCGGCGATGACCTACTCTCCCACATAGTCTCCCATGCAGTACCATCGGCGCTGAAGAGCTTAACT
>JBATKL010000486.1:0-2785 GCA_049669385.1 Candidatus Electrothrix sp.
ATATTGTCCCGTGACATGGTCCGAATCAGTTCACGGACATCGGGATCAATAGCTGGTCGGCCGCCCTGGTATCGGCGAGATTTCCAGGTCCAGTACAAACGGAATCCTTTCCGATGCCAACGAACTAGTGTGTCTGGCTTGCAGATTTCCAATGTCTGAAGGCAGGAGGGCCATAGCCGGTAGAGCCAAACCCAGAATATACGCTCGCTAGTGTGAAAGCGGTGCCGTTTGTTATCGCGGTTAGCCACCATTGCCAGTTGCTGGCGCAAGGCAAGGATCTCGAGATGGAGTGAGGCTCGGCTCCGCAGGAGGTCGACCAGGGTGGTGAGTAAAGGAACAAGTATCGTTTTCATACCGGCAACGCTACTTGGGCGCCGACGGAAAAGTCAACAAAATCAATGAGTATGGAGTTTTTGGTAGTGACAACCCCCTGAGGGGCACATCAACAAAATTGGGTGGCCGAAGAAATTTTTGGGATTTCTAATAGCGCCACTGTTATGTGTATCTCAGGCTTTGTCCAGGCCGAGATGTTTTACAAAGGGACTAAAATCTTTGTCCGAGAAGAGAAGAGGGAGTTTCTGTTCAATGCAAAATGTGGCGATAATCACGTCTGCTGTTTTGCGTACAGTAATGCCTTTCTTTCTAAGCGCCCTAAAATTGTCGGCGCTCTTTATCGCCATTTGGATACCCAGCATCTCGAAAATTGCCACGTCTTCAAAAAGCTTTCGGACCGCCTTGTAATCTTTGTCATGCCTAAAGCCCTGCAAAACTTCTGTCAGAATCAAATCGCCAATGGCCACTGGCTTGGTACCAAGAATATTTTCAAGCTTCTCAGTTTGGGGCGTATCCGCGCCAGAGAAATAATCAATCCACACGCTAGAGTCGACTACGATCATGAGTCGGTTCGCATATCATCCAGGTCGCCAGTCCATTGCAACTTGCCCCGGAATTTCTTTATATTTTCCTGTTTGTTCAATCTACTCAGAGTCTTAAGTCCAAGTTCAACGGCATCTTTCTTGGTTTTGAGGCCTGTGGCTTTCAATACATCGTTCATTAGTTTGTCATCAATCTCTATATTGGTTCGCATCTTTAGGCACCCCATCTACAATTACATAATGTGTATAAAGTATCATCCATATACACATAACAAGTCAAGGCACTCAGACGTCAAAACCGCTACGCTGTGCATGGCGAAATACTAATTCATCAATGATATCAGAAGGTTAGATATTGCTGCTTCCAGGCGCGGATATTGGCCTCGGACAGCATTAGAGATGTTATTTACCCACTTTTTCACTTGCTCACCACCCTCTTGTCAGTAACCACTTGTCAGTTCCGAAGGAGCAGATTGCAAGCCTTTCAAGCTCGGCAGCTGGTCCTGTGGAAGGAAGTTTCCCACAAGATCCACTTATCTTACCTATACTTGAAAAAGCGCGGGATTGACCCGCCCAATCATGTGAGGAATAAGAAGATGGCAAAATCAATCGGCGAATTTCAACTCAATCATACCGGCAATACTTACACCAAGAACGAGGATGGTGTCGTGACGGCCCACGCCAGTTACGAGGGAAGCGCATCCGGATTTGGAACCGTAATGGGAACGATGTCTTTCCCTCTGGCTGAGAACGGCGCAACTTCAGGCAGCTGCTCCTGGGCAGGCCAGGCATTTCAGCCCGATAGCACCTCTACTTCCAGTAGCGGAGAGGGTACCTGGGAACAGGTAGAAGGAAAACACGCTTGGAAAACCAGCGTTGCGGCACTTAAGATCTCCGATGGACGCGTGTTGAGTAGCCAGGGCGAAATAGATCTGGAGGCACGAACTTTCAACGGCCAGATGTTCGAGGCGAGCTGAGTCTGACAAACAGTTTTCTGCCTGCCAAGGAATCGGTGAAAGTCCTGCTTTGCTCAATGTACATGCCTGTGGGTGGCGAATTCGCAATTTTGAGTCTGGGGTGACGGCCAGTGTTCGGCCCTGGTTCGGATTTCGGTTTTGAAAAATTGTTACCATTCTTGTGTTTACCGGTAACCTGTTCGAAAACTGACCCCTACCAGGTTCGGCATACGCTCGGTTTCGGTTACCGACCGTGGCACCGCCTGAAAAATTCGTTGCCTTTCTTTAGCTTACTACCCAGGTTCGGCCCTCTCCGAGCTCCTCATAATCGGCAGGTCGAAGACGGTCGGCCGCTGCCGTTCAAGTCCTTCTGGGCCCACCATTTTCATAAATTTCAATGAGTTATAGATAGTTACACCACCCGACTATGGGTGGCGATTTCCCTGCTCTTGTAGACCCGTAGTCGGTGGGTGTGTCATCGACACAGGCGACCCGAGCAGGTCAATGTGTAACCTATGCGCCCGGAATGGTTTTGTTGAGATCGCTGAGGCTGGCCGGCTATGTCTGTAATCCAAACGAATAGCAGTGATCCAGGAGCAGTGCTTTGCAGAGTCCGGAATGATCGGATTAGCCTAGTGGAAGACATTTGGATTACAATTCCTTGGATTTCTGCGTTCGACCCCAAAAGCGGACGTCTGCTGATAGTAACATCGCAGAACATCGCTCGAACTCCTGCCCACGTTTTACTCTACTCCAAAGAACCAATATGTCATACGACGACTTTCAATCACTAGACGAACTGGGTTGGGGCACCTCGTTCGCCCGGCAGTTGGTACTTGATGGGGATGAAGCACTGTTACCCGTTAGAGTATTGGAGGTGCATCGAGACAAGCTGCGCGTGGCTGGAGAGCACACAAACAAACTCATTGAGCTCCCCGTCCTCGAGGATAGTAC
>JBATKL010000487.1:0-5457 GCA_049669385.1 Candidatus Electrothrix sp.
GAACAGGATGTTGCTCCGACATGCACGAGAAGAATTAAACCGAAACGTCACTCTTGAGATGTTGAACTTTTCTTCTGAAAAGTCACCGAAACAAACTCCGTGAGGAAAAATACTATGGCATACAGTGACTTTAAAACGCTTGGCCAGATTCATAAAAAATTAGGTATCAGCATAGAAGATGCTAACGAGCTGTATACACATATCGATCCTATAGAACTCACGCCATGGTTCATAGAAACCATGAAAATGGCCTACCCAAAAGCCGTGCGGATCAATACGGAAAGTGCTCGACAGTCTCTGATTGTCAATCATGTCCTCATGGAACTCGATCAACATATCGATATAAGTTTTTTTCTGCACAATACGTTTAATGTGGATAGCAGCAAGGGACTGACAGGAAACCCTGACGGACTCATCAGCAAAAGTGATAACCAGCTCTATATCACCTCGCCCGTTGTCGTGCTGGTTGAAGCAAAAAAGTCGGATCTCAGCAGTGGGCTGGCCCAGTGTATTGCGGAAATGGAAGCAGCAAGAATGTTCAATGAGCAAGAGGGAGATCCTGTCTCTCCGATCTATGGTGTTGTGACCGACGGTGTTTTATGGCAATTTCTTGCGCTTGAAAACTCGATCGCTATAATTGACAGCTTTCTTTACCACTTCGAAGATGGTGGAAAAATTGTAGGAATTTTAAAATATCTGATTGATAATTGCCAACAAGCATGAGATGAAAAATGACAGAGACAGTGGCGATTATAGGGGCAAGTGATAAACCGGACAGGTACGCCAACAAGCATTCTCCGGGAGGGCATCATTTAAAGGTAGGCTGATAACGTTATCGGGAATCATACAGCTGTAAACATTAAAGGTATCTCTCCATAAAATCAAACAGAGCAAAGAAACAACATAATGATCAGCGAAGCTGAAGTGAAGCGAATGCCTCTTAATCAAAAGCTCAGAATTATGGAAATGATCTGGGAAGATCTGAGCAGGAGCGAGGATACCGTTGAATCACCTTCCTGGCACGAGGGTATCATAAAAGAAAGAGAAAAAAGTCTGGAGAGCGGTGAAATGATTGTTTCCGACTGGGAAAAAGCAAAGGCCGGAATACAAGGAAATGTTGCATGAAGGTAACCATCCTTGATACCGCAGAAAAAGACCTTGAATCAGGGTATCATTTTTATGAAAAACAAGCTCAAGGCCTTGGGACGTATTTCCTTGATTCGCTGTCTTCCGATATAGACTCTTTGGTATTTTTTGGTGGTACGTACCGGAAAGTTTTTGGTTACCACCGCCTTCTCTCAAAAAGATTTCCGTTTGCTATATATTATCGTCTCGCAGATGATGAGATCCTGGTGACAGCAGTCATTGCCTACCGGAAGAGCCCAAGCGGGACAAGAGAGAAACCTACAGGCAGTTGATGTAAGATCAACCGGCCAGAGCCTGGCGCAGAACAAGACAGCTCAGCAGCAAAAAGAATGGAGAAAATTCATGACAGAGATCGTCGCGATTATCGGCGCAAGTGAAAAACCGGAACGATACGCCAATAAGGCAATGCATGCGCTGCAAAAGCACGGGCATGAAGTGGTTCTGGTTAATCCCTTTAAAAAGGAAGTTGAAGGGCAAAGATGCCTCAAATCGATTGGTGAGTATGAGGGCAAGGTCGATACGGTCACCTTGTATGTCAACCCGAAAAGATTTCAGGATCATATCCAAGATGTCATCAAGGCTGAGCCTAAGCGAGTGATCATGAATCCTGGTACAGAAAACGATGAGCAGCAACAGGTGCTGGAAGATGCCGAAATAACGGTTTTGCGAGCCTGCACCTTGGTTTTGTTGTCCACAAATCAATTTTAAGAGCCCCGGATTCGTCCTCAGTATGCAACGAAAAGCAGGAGCATGAGATGCCATACGGTAAGTTTGAGTCTGTTGAACAGGTTGCGCGTATTTTCAGCATTAAGGTAAAAGATAACTTTGTAACCGGAAGTAAAAGTATAGTGCTGCCGGAACAGCTGTTGCAGAATATCAGCACAAAATTGTTGGACAGTTTAAGTTTCAGAAACGAGGCGACAATCTGCAACAAGATCATCACCCCTATCCTGAATGCCGTTGCAGAACAGAACAAACCGCTCAATGTATGGATAGAAGAGCCTTTTAATGTGGATCTGGAAAAAGGGCTTGCAGGAGAGCCGGATTATCTGATTGCCCCAGCAACAGATTACGGCGGCATGGAACTGCCTCCTCTTTGTATTATCGAGGCAAAAAAACAGGATTGGGATGCGGGCTGGGCCCAGGCTCTGGCGGAAATGGTCGCCGCTTCCATTCAAGGGGCCGATGTATGCTACAGTGCTGTGACAACCGGGAAGATATGGCAGTTCGGTATGCTGAAAAACAGCACCTTCTCAAAAGATCCCGGACAAATATCCGCCACCAGAGAGCTTCAGCTGATTTTTGATACGTTGAACTGGATGTTCAGTGAAGTCAATCGGTAAAAAATATTGCACAAAGCCGCTGAAACGAGAAACAGGAAAGGCGTAATGGCATACGGTAAATTCGAGTCAATTGCAGAAGTTGCCCGAAAATTTGACATTGAAGTCGGCGGCAGCGCATCTTTTGTGGAGCGATCAGCAATTGCAATCCCTGCGCATGATTTCACCAGGATTGAGAAAAAACTTGTTGATGAGCTGAACTTCATTAATGAAACGACAATCTGTGAAAGGATCATCAGTCCGATCCTAGAGCTGGTATCAGAGCAGTATGCCTTGTTGAAGATCTGGTCACATGTACCCTATAACGTGGATCAGGAAAGAGGGCTCGTCGGTGAGCCAGACTATCTGGTTGCGCCGAAGACAAAATACGGTGATATGGGGGTTCCACCGCTCTGCATCGTCGAGGCCAAGAAAGATAATTTTGAAGAAGGCTGGACCCAGGCCTTGGCGGAGATGGTTGCGGCTTCCTTGCAGGGAAGAGAAGAATGCTATGGCATTGTGACAACGGGCAATACCTGGGCATTCGGCAAGCTGGAAAAAAAAGTGTTCATCAGAGATCCGAAGAAATTCTCAGCCACAGTTAATTTGCAAGAAATATTTGATGTACTGAATTGGGTGTTTCATCGTGCGGAATCTCTTCTTGAAGAAGAATAAGTTTTTAATTTAATACGATAACAGGAGGATACATCATGAAGAAAACAATAGTAACTGCGTGCAGTTTATTTGCCCTGCTGGTTGCAGCTCCAGCTTCAACTCTAGCGGAAAATGTCAATGTGGAAGAGGTCGTTAACAAGGCCAACTTGGCTGCCTATTATGCCGGTGATGACGGCAAGGCTGAGGTCAACATGACCATCACAGACAGCCAAGGCCGGGAACGAACTCGAGAATTTGTCATCCTGCGTAAGGATAAAGAGGACGGCGGTGCGCAGTTCTTTTACGTCTATTTCAAGAAGCCCAGCGACGTAAGCAAGATGGTCTTCATGGTTCATAAAAATGTGGGCAAGGATGATGATCGCTGGATGTACCTGCCTGCCCTGGATTTGGTCAAGCGAATTGCCGCCTCAGACAAGCGAACTTCCTTTGTGGGCAGTAACTTCATGTACGAGGATGTCTCCGGCCGGAACCTGTCTGAAGATACCCGTGAACTGGTGGAGAGTAACGACACCCATTACGTGATCAAAAACACGCCCAAGAAACCCGAAGACGTGGAGTTTTCTTCCTACACTGTGCAGATCGACAAGAAGACCTTCCTGCCGATAAAGGGTGTGTATCTGGACAAGAACGGCAAGGAGTACCGGATTGTTGAGGCCACCAAGGTGGAAGAAATCGACGGCATCCCCACAGTGACGGAATCCAAGGTGACCGATCTGGCTGCGGGAAGTCATACTGTTTCCAAATTCACCAAGGTGCAGTACAACATCGGCCTGGAAGATAAAATATTCACTGAACGCTCTCTGCGCAAAGCTCCCAGAGAGGCAAAAAGATAGGAGTAGGGTATGAAGAAAATACCATATATCGCAGCCGCCCTCATCCTCGCTGTACAATGCGGCGCAGTCCGGGCCGAGGGTGAGGCGTCGTTACGCGATAAATTATATAACGATTACGGGATGGAAGCACTGGGGTTTACTGAAATCCGCTTGGGCTCACGCCTTGTTGATGATGATAACGAGGACACTCTGAGCATCGGCGAGGCTCGGGTTCAGATCCAACTGGATCGTGACTTTAATAGCTTCCAGGTCCAGTTCAAGGGCGACCTGCTAGCTGATGCAGTCACTGAAGAGTTGGAAGCAGATATTCGCAATCTGAGCCTTTCTTTTTCCCCTTCAGATATGGTTGATATCAAGCTGGGACGAATGGTCTCGACCTGGGGAACCGGTGACCTGGTTTTTATCAATGATATGTTTCCCAAGGACTGGCAGTCCTTTTTTATCGGCAGAGATGATGAGTATCTGAAACAGGCCTCTAATTCCATCCGGACCGGGCTCTTCCTGGGCGACTACACCATTAATCTGGTCTACACCCCGCGCTTCCAGGGCTCCGAGTTTATCAGCGGCGAACGGCTCTCCTATTTCAACCCAGGCGCTGGCCAAATTGTCGGACAAAATATGGTCATGGCTGATGAAGCCCCGGATGCGTATTTTGAGGATGACGAAACCTCAGTTCGCCTGTCCAAACGCTTTGGCGGAGTTGAGACAGCCCTGTACGGTTATATGGGTTTTTGGCAAGAACCGGAAGGTATGGATGCGACAACGGGTAAGGCTATCTATCCCCGGCTCAATGTCTGGGGTGCCTCAGCCCGTTCTCCCCTGCTGGGCGGTATCGGCAATATCGAAGCGGGGTATTATGACTCCTTTGATGACGATGACGGTTTGAACCCGTATATCCGACCTTCGGAATATCGTTTTCTGGTCGGGTTTGAGCGGGAGCTGGCCCATGAACTCACTGGTGGCTTTCAATATTATCTGGAGGTAATCGACGAGTACGACAACTATGAGCAGACCGTTGTTTCGGGTATGGAGGCACGAGACGAGTATCGGCAGATGCTCACTATGCGCCTGACTAAGCTGATGATGCAGCAGGCACTGACCCTGTCCTTCTTTGTCTATTACTCACCCACAGATAACGACGGCTATGTCCGGCCAAAATTCAAATATAAATTAACAGATAATTGGCTGGTGGACGGCGGGTTCAACCTGTTCTTCGGCGAGAATGAACATACTTTTTGGGGCAGATTTGAGGATAACAGCAACGCCTTTGTCGGCGTGCGCTATAGTTTTTAACGATTTTTTGAATGAAGCTGAAAGAAGAAACAATCCACCCGCAAATGGGGTGGCTTTCTACGGAAAAATAAAATAACGCGGAGGTTCATCATGATAGTTACTGATTGGATTCACAGTATTGCAGGTTTCTTTATTATCGTCGGGCTGGCCCTGGGCTTTGACTGCGGCGGCAACCCTCTCTTTGTTCATCA
>JBATKL010000488.1:0-1860 GCA_049669385.1 Candidatus Electrothrix sp.
TTGGAATTAAACAGGCGAATTGAGTTGAAATGCTTGCGGAATTCATTCTGCCAGCCCTCCAAAAAGCCACTGTCCTCATCCTTACAGTTGATGATCGCCATGCGTGGTCTACCGGTGAGGCGGAGGATCTCCATCTCAGCCCGGTCAATATTGCGCAAGGGCCTGGATCCATCCACCACAAAGATCAGGCCTGCCCCGGCAGCAAGCGGAGCAAGCAGGGCGCAATCATCATGAAAGGCAGGATCGTCGCGATGGGTACGGATGAATTCGGTGATCAGATCCCTGTCATCGCCTTGGTACTGCTGCATCCAGGCCAGGGTCTTGCGAGGATTCTGAAAACCGGGCGTGTCCGTGAAGCGGATAACTTCTTTATTGTCGATAATCACCGGAAAAGTTCGGCATTCCTTGGTCTCGCCGGGCACCGGACTGACCCGCACCGAGTCATCTTCGCTGAGGGTGGAAAGGACCGAGGATTTTCCCTCGTTCGGATGACCGACAATAGCAAATGCAGGAACAACAGGAATAACGGGATCAGGGGTGGCGGATTGCGGGGAAAGGGTCTTCATGATTTCACCAGCTCAATGAGTTGCAGGCCGGCATCGCCGAGCGCGGTTGTTTTCTGTTGCCAGATTTGCAGGTGTTGCGGCTGCACCGGGGTCAGGATAGTTTGCGGACTTGGTTTGCCGACCAAGGCCAGGAGGATCACAGGCCCCGGCCCGATGGTGTTTCGCAGCTGTTCAAGCCAAGAGAACAGCTCTTCAATAGGAGGCTGCCAGGCCTCAAGAAGGACGAAGACATCGCTGCTCTTGTCGCTGCTTTCATTCTGTTTCATTGCGTTTTGTAAGGCGGCCAGTTCTTCTTCTTCGTTCTGATCCAAGGTCCAGAAGGGGAGCAGCAGAGAAAGGGCATAGCCGAGCCGATGGCTGACCTGTTGTTCCAGCTCGTTGAATGAGCAATCAGGCAGGAGTTCATCGGGAATCAGGGCAATAATCGGCGCAAGAGGGGCGTCGGAATCAGAGATTTCGGGGGGGGCATCAGCAGAATTTTTTTCCTGCGCAATATCCTGAGTATTATGCAATCCTGGTGCTGGTCCTGTAATCGTAGTATCAGGTTCAGGGCGTGGTGTTGCTCTCCCGGAGGACCGGGGCTCAGTGTGAGCTGCGGTCGATACCTGCGGGGTTCGCATCCTGTGCAGGGTCTGACGGAAATAACCCTGTTGGAAATCAAGCATGGCCAGGTTTCGGTACTGCTGGATGCTGACGACGATCAGCAAGACTAGGCGGGGTAACAATCCATAACAGAGCACGGAAAGACAGAGGAAAGGCCACCAGGAGGTGAGGTCCGCATTAATGAGATGATATATCCCCTCCTTCAGCACCAGTCTGGAACCTTCAATCTGACTGAGGGTGGGGATAAAGCTGTCCGGGAGCCAGGACCAGGGCAGGGCGACCCAATGCACCAGCTGATGCACCGAGGCAGGTGTGACCTGCAAGGTGCTTTGCCAGCCAAAGGCGAGATCAGCCCCGATGACCTTGAACAGAGTGGCCGCCAGCACCCCGGTATTAAAGCAGACCCCGAAGACCTGCACCACCAGAAAAAAAGGTCGAAGAAACAGCAGGCCGTAGCGTTGTCGTATCTGCTTGATGCTGCTGTTGTAGGATGACCATTTGAGCCGGGTTTCCGCAGAGACCTTTTGTGAGGTTTTTTTCTGGACACCGGCCATGATCTTATGGAGTAAGCCGGTAAAGAGGCGGCGAAGGAGCCTGTAGAGCAGGGAGGCTTCAATAATATTTTTCCCCTGTATTTTACGGAAAAAGGCTGATCCGGCCAGCAGGAGGAAGAGGCCTGCCTGGACAAGGA
>JBATKL010000489.1:0-1563 GCA_049669385.1 Candidatus Electrothrix sp.
AGCCACAGCCGTCGTGAGGCGGTGTCGGAAAGCCACGGATCTCTGAAACGAGACCGCCGGGTTGCCTGCTTTTGCTTCTGAATACCGGGAAGTCGTTATGCGTTCCGCAAAAAAAGTACGTCTTCAAAGTACAATTTTCCACCTCATCGGCAGGCTGATTACCAGCTGCCGTTTTTTTTCGTTTATTCAAAAAAATCTTCAGACCGATTGGTTCGGTGCGGAATCTCGATCTTTAATCGCCGGACGACTGATGGCGACAGGTTATGCCTGCGTCTACGTTCTTAGTGTTCAGTGGGATCAACTCCCGTTCCTGCGACTTGTTCCGCCCTTTCTGAGTCGCCCAGTCAATCATTGCATCGTGCAGATGTATCCTCTCCAAAATCCAGGGTAAAACGTGTTTTTTAGCTCCTTGCTGTGTCGTAACCTGCCGAGTTTCCGAGCTGGAGGTTTTTCATTAACGAAAACTACCCTGACATTTGGAGAAGATACGTGCAGATAACAAATAACGGAGGAAAATTATGAGACGACATTCCAGCTCTCTTTTCAAAACATCAAGTATAGCGATATTTCTTCTATTAGCTGCGATATTTTTTACTTCTTCAGTACATGCTGAATATACTGCAACACCTGCGTATTCCAACCGTACTGAAGGGGGAAGCAGCCAGGGTGGTTCCCAAACGATAGAAATGAGTTGTGATATTAATGGTGATACGGGTACATTTTATGTGGAATACGTTTATGCACAGTCTTTCAAGCCAGGTACCTTGTCTTTGTATCTTGACGAAGGAGGAGTGCCAAAAGACCCTGTTGAGAGCAAAATAATAACGAGTAGTCAGGTAACAATAGCTCTTAATCACCCCTTCACTCATACTTCTGGTACCAGAACATACTATGCGACCTATGTCTATGATGACACTAACTACATCATATGGACCGGGAAACTACAGGTAACGTATAACAGAGGTACAACTGATCCCGATCCTGCTGACTTGGTGTTAAACAGGAACAACTTTTCTGTTCAATCAGATAGCAGCACACTTTCGCTATCAATTACGAACGATGGAGATGAAACTCTTGATTGGAGCGCGAGCACTCCTCCTGATTGGGTAACCTTTTCCAGAACAACAGGCAGTATCACCGGCGGAAGCAGTTCAAATATCCAAATTACTGTTGCTCAAAATGCAGGCACGGTATCAAGAAACAGCTCCATTAAATTTAAGAACCAGAATGACTCTTCCGACTATGAATATGTAACAATAAATCAAGCAGGCTCTCAAGTTGCTTCAAAGCGAGCAGATTTGGAATTACAGGATACAAGTCTCCCTGTACCCGCCGACGGCGGAACTCTTTCCACCAGAGTAAAAAATAATGGAGATGAGGTGCTTTCTTGGAGTGCACAAAACATTCCTACGGGACTACAGGTTATCCCTGATAAAGGGAGTGTTAGTGGAAACAGCTCTACTGAAATTGAGTTAAAAATTCCGAAAAACACTAATACTGAGTTCAAAAATTATACTGTGAAGTTTGTCAATAACGATAATCCTTCTGATTATATATTATTAC
>JBATKL010000490.1:0-3703 GCA_049669385.1 Candidatus Electrothrix sp.
GTGTATACCCTTTTTCCGTAGAGTTCAGGAGATAAAAAAGGACAACCTTCACAGCCTGTGAAGGGTGTCCTCTCGCCGTCAGCATCAATTTCCTTGCTGAACAAAGCTGTACTTTTTTTATTCTACATCAGAAACAGGGAGGATAAAGAAAAAATTATTTCCCTCCGAGGTCTTTTCATAGCCGACAATTCCCCCATGAAGCTCAACAACATGCTGGATAAAGGCAAGTCCATGACCGGTACCATAAATCCCCTTACTGCCTTTCCCTCGCACTCCTTCCTGAAAAATAAGCGGTGCTTCTTCCGGATCAAGATGTGGCCCAGTACTGAACACATTGAACTTCACACCCTGCTCACCGCATTCAGGGAAATTATTAATAACTTCGCGTCCGTAGGCGATAGCCTTACGTTTTGTTCCCTTCCTCGTGATAACTTCACCCGTATACTTGGTCGCGTTGGAAAAAAGATTAGCATAAACCTGTGAAAGAAGGCCTATATCGACGACAAGCTGAAATTCTTCATCCAGCATATTATTCGGGCGATCCACAGTGATATTTGCCGCACGTAACCGACTGGCATAGTTCTCCAGCTGGGGCAGGATAATTTCCTTTTCCACAAAACACCGCTTGGGATGAAGCACTAAATGGCCACTCTCAAAATGTTCGCGACGAAAAAGGCTTTCCAAGAACAAACTAATATTTGAATGATGCTTAACTATTTCAGAATGATAAAAAAGCAAGTCATCACCCAGCCGATCACAACGGCTCAAACAGCTTTCGCACTGATAAGAGGCAATATCCGAGCCGGTGGTTTTGCGTATCTCGTCCCGAAGATCTTCAAGCTCTGTTATCTTTTTACGAAGTTTATTAAAAAGATGGCGGAAATACATATTCGGCACAATAACATTATGCTCAATATCCATCACCAAGGTGTTGATGAACTTCAGGTGATCAATGTTCTGGAGAGCAATAAGCCGATTATGCAGGTTATAGCCGATCCGATTTGTGTACTTATTCAGAAAAAAACGATCATCTGCGGAGAGCTTCTCTAAAGGAAAAACACTGAACACTCCCAGAATACGATTCCTGCTGTATGCTTTCTTGGAGGGACAGCGCTGTTCATCCTCCTCCAGTCCTGTCTCCTGAGAAAACGCTGCCCCCTTACTCGGCATCTTACTGTAAATAGGGACAATATAGGAATCATTACACTGGTATGGTTTGATACTCAAGATAACATTTTCTGGAGCCGCTTTTCTTTGGGGATAGATCCCCTGGATACTATCACAGGCCAGATAAAGTTCCCTTGTTTCTTCATCCAAAAGATAGAGCGCACTGTCAAGGCCGGTCATCTCCAGAGGGACAGCAACACAGATTCGATAAAAATCATCAAGAGAATCGTATTCCTGGGCCAGATCGAAAAAGGCCTTTAAAAAATCATTAAACTCGGAAGTAAAATTATATCGATCATAATTCTTAGACTTTTCGCGTATCCGTTGACAAATTTTCTGAAGATCTGAACAATGCGTCATCTTGCTCGCCCTCTGTTTCTGCGACAGTTCTCACTCGAATGGCTGAAAAAATACCTTGCTGGGGAAATACCCCTTCATTATTCCTTACTTGTTGTCCAGCACCACCTCATCTCCTGTTCGATCCTCAGACAGCAGCACATCAACCCGCTCTGACGCATCAGCTCGAATACAGACGCCGGTATAATCCGCTTGAATAGGGAGTTCACGTCCCTGACGGTCAACCAAAACAGCCAGCTGTATAGAACGGGGGCGACCATAATCCATGATCGCATCCATAGCAGCTCGGATAGTGCGTCCGGTAAAAATAACATCATCCACCAGTACGACATCCTTATCCTCAACCGAGAAGTCGATATTGGTCTTGCGGACAATAGGATTTTGCGAGATCAGGCTCCAATCATCCCTGTACAAGGTGATGTCCAAGCTAGCCGTTGGCACCTCGTTCTCCTCATGAGCAGTAATCTTTTCATGAAGCCGGGTCGCCATAAAGACGCCGCCTGTGTGGATTCCAACAATAGCCAAGTTTTCGACCCCTTGATTGCGCTCAAGGATTTCCATCGCTAACCGTTCAATGCTTCGCTCAATAGCGTCGCTGTTCATAACAATACGGGCGGACATATTCAACCTCTGTTCCAGAAGGAAGCGGCGTCCTTTTCATCCACCAAATTAATGGCTTCCGGAAAGGCCTCACACTCTTTGGCAAACACTTTGTCTGCAATATCATCAGGTGTATCTGAAGGATCTAACGAAACACATTTTTGCAGGATAATAGGCCCTTCATCATAAATTTCGTTTGCAAAATGGACTGTACAGCCACTGACGGTACAGCCTCTGGCTTTGACGGCATCATGGACATAATGGCCGTAAAAACCTGGGCCGCAGAAGGAAGGAATCAGGGACGGATGGATATTAACAACCCGTTGTTTGAGCTGTTCCGGCGGTTCATACAATTTAAGGTAACCGGCAAGGGTTATAAGGTCAATATCATACTCCGCCAGTATCCTATTGATGGCGGCATTATCAGCGGCGTGAAAGGCCGGATACCCATATTTTCGTGCTTTTTCCAGCCCCAGGGCATCACTGACATTGGAGATAACCACCTGAATCTCCGCCTTCATAGTCCCTGCCTGAATACATTCATGGAAATTATCCAAGGTCCTGCCTGACCCGGACAACAGCACTGCTATCTTCTGCATTATTTTCTCCTTTACTGCATAGAGCTGCATAGAAAATACAAAGGGCGGCCACAAAGTAGACCGCCCTTTCCTGCATTTTTTTCGCTGCTCTTCCGCTTCTCTTTCGCGTTAAAAATAAGGATTGCTCTCCACATCCACGTTCACCAGCCAATCGGCAATGGCGGTATCATAGGCCGAGGTCAACTGAAAGACCTTCACAGCCAGCTTGAATCTGGTTTTCAGGGTTGTGTTGCCGGTTGCACGAATTTCAGCAAGGACCTGATCATAATCAGCAGGATCAACGATCACCGTCACATCCTGAAAATTCTTGGCTGACGCCCGCAACAGGGTCGGCCCGCCGATATCGATATTTTCAATCGCATCACCCAAGGTACACTTCGGATCCGTCACGGTTTTCTCAAAGGCATACAGATTCACCGCCACAATATCAATGGGCTTGATACCGTGCTCTGTGCATTGCTGCTGATGATCGGCATTTTTCCGCTGATTGAGAATACCACCGTGGACCAGGGGATGCAGGGTTTTTACCCTTCCATCCAGCATTTCCGGAAAACCGGTGAATTCCGACACGTCGGTCACAGGAATGCCATTATCCCGCATTTTCTTGGCTGTTCCGCCGGTGGACAGAATTTCAATACCCATCTCGGTTAATGCCTTGGCAAAATCTTCGATACCGGATTTATCAGTCAGGCTGATTAAGGCCCTTGCTACTTTATTCATTTTTCCTTTCCTCACTCAAATAGGTAGTTCTTTTTACTGTTCTATATCTATGCTATATTCTTTTGCAGGGCAAGACACCAAACAACTCAGTCCTCGCGCAGAAATTTTATAATCTTTCGCCGGTCCCGTTTATCAGGCCGTCCTTCAGGCCGGGAGGCCTGTGCTTTGACCAAACGCCGTTCTTCACGGGCTTTTTCACGCTGAGTCTGGGACTCCTCGGTTTCTTCATACAGCGTTTGAGCCACCTTGGCCGGACCACG
>JBATKL010000491.1:0-2355 GCA_049669385.1 Candidatus Electrothrix sp.
CAATCCCTGAATGAGAATTTCAATCTCCGTCGCCTGGAGCGCTATCTGGTCATGGTGAATGAGGCCGGTATCCAACCCGTTGTCCTGCTCAGTAAAAGCGACCTGCTTGATCAAGCGGAAACAGCAACCAGGATTGCGGAAATTCAAAGCATCGCTCCCCAACTAGAGGCCCTTCCGTTCAGCAGCGAAAACGAATCCGGTTTGGACAACATCAGGACAATGATGCTGCCGGGCCAGACTTATTGCCTGCTGGGCTCATCCGGTGTCGGTAAAACAACTCTGCTCAACACCCTGATTGGTAAAGAAAAATACACAACTAAGACCGTCAGTAGCAAGGAAAGCAAAGGACGACATGCCACAACCCATAGACAGCTGATCAGGTTGGATTCCGGGGCAATGATCGTGGACACGCCAGGAATGCGGGAACTCGGTAATTTTTCCGCAACAAAAGGAGTCGAGGAAACCTTTTCGGAAATAATCGCCTTATCCGAACAATGCCGTTTCAGCGATTGTTCCCATGTCGGGGAAAAGGGCTGCGCGGTTATGGCCGCTGTTGAACAGGGGGTTTTGCCCTCGGATCGTTATGAAAATTATCTCAAAATGACCAGGGAATCCGCGTTTCATGAGATGTCGTATTTTGAAAAGAGGAAAAAAGACAAGCATTTTGCCAAGCATTGCAAATCGGTTATGAAGCAGAAAAATCGTAAATAACGACCGACAGCATGAGACCGCGCAACATCGGATGAAAAAGACCCTCCTTGTTCTTTTCGCTCTGTCCATAATAACAGGCGGCACCATCCTGCTCCTCTTCTTGTTCCTGCCCTCCCCTCTGCCGGAAGCTTTTCCACCTCCCTGCTCCACCAAGGTCGTGGATCGCAACGGCAAGCTGCTCCGCCTCTTTACCACCAAGGACGGCTATTGGCGCTTGCCCGCTCATCTGGAAAGCAAAGGTGACAACACGGCAGTCGATCCAGAGTTTATCCGCCTCCTGCTGGCCTGTGAGGACAAACGATTCTGGTCCCATTACGGGGTAGATCCGCTTGCTATGAGCCGGGCCTTTTTCCAGTTCATCAGCCAAGGCCGAGTGGTGTCCGGCGCTTCCACCATCACCATGCAGACCGTGCGTCTGCTCCGCCCTCATCCTCGCACTCTCCGGGGCAAGCTCTTTGAAATGATCCAGGCCCTACGTCTGGAGCAACGGCTGAGTAAAGAGGAAATCCTGACAACCTATCTCACCCTGACACCCTATGGCGGCAATATCGAAGGAATTGAAGCGGCCTGCCGCTTTTATTTTCAAAAAACCGCCGCCCGCATCACCCCATCCCAGGCAGCCCTGCTGATCAGCCTCCCTCAGTCCCCGGAACGACGGCGACCGGACCGCCAGCATGAGCAGGCCGTGGCAGCGAGAGATAACTTTCTCCACCGCCTACATAAGGAAGGATTGTTGACAACGGAGCAGGTGAACCTAGGCGTGGAGCAACCAGTCCCGCAAAAACGGAGCCCGACCCCGATCTTGGCCCCGCATCTCAGCCAACGCCTTGCTTCTCGTTACCCAGATCAAGAGGAAATCAGGACCTCGCTAGTCAGACCCCTTCAGGAGCAACTGGAAGCCATTGCTCAGCAAGTCCAGGACAAGCTCGGTGCCAACGGAAAGAAGACCTTGGCCATTTTAGTGGTGGATAATCAGGGTCGCAGAGTGCTGGCCCATGTTGGTTCAGGAAATTTCTGGTCCAATCGGATTGACCTGACCAAGGCCCGCCGCTCTCCCGGCTCTGCCCTTAAACCCTTTATCTACGGACTGGCCTTTGAACAGGGCTTTCTCCACCCAGAGACCCGAATCCTGGATCGCCCCACCCGCTTTGGAGGCTACGGACCCGGCAATTTTGACGGGCGCTATCAAGGATGGGTTTCTGTCCGCGAGGCCTTGCAACGTTCGCTGAACCTCCCTGCTGTGCAGGTGCTGGAGCGAATCAGCCCCCAAAGCCTTTTGTCCCGCTTTGCCGGACTCGGCCTTGCTGTTGACCCGGACAGACCGCCCGGTCTTTCTCTGGCCCTGGGCGGCACTGCCGCAAGTCTGGTGGAACTGACCGCCCTCTATGCAGCCCTTGCTGATAAGGGACAATACAGGCCCCTGTCGTTCAGCCCGGACGCTCCGATCCCTTCCGGGAAAAAAATGCTCTCCAGAGCAGCTTCCTGGTATGTGGATGATATTCTCCGCACCCGACCACCCCGCTCCGGTGTGGAGTCCAAGGACATTCAGGGCAGCAGAATCCGCTATAAAACCGGGACCTCGTACGGCTACCGGGATGCCTGGGCCTTGGGTTATACCCCTGGGTATACGGTGGGCATCTGGAT
>JBATKL010000492.1:0-2829 GCA_049669385.1 Candidatus Electrothrix sp.
CAGAATTTTTTGGCCTCTTCGGCTGCACATCCAGAAAGAATAACGCAGAATTCGTCGCCTCCATAGCGACAGGGCACATCGACTTCACGAGATATTTCTGAGAGTATCTTGCCGATGGTTTGCAAGATTTTATCTCCCATGATATGTCCTTTTTGATCATTTATCAGTTTGAACTTGTCGACATCAAAATAGAGCAAAGCAAGTGGCAGGTTATTTCGTTGGGCTGAGGCAATATCCCGTTTGAGAAATTCCAGAAAGGCACGATGATTATAGAGACCTGTTAAACCGTCCCGTCGGGCCAATTCGTGCAGTTCCTTTGTTCGTTCAGCAACTTGTTCTTCAAGATCGAGAGCATACCTTTCAGTTTTATCTCTTGCGGATTCCATCACCGCGACAAGACTTCGTATATAGGTATCAAAAACCAATTCAATATCAAAACAGAGCAGTTTGTCCAGCGCATTGACAGTGGCATTGCATACTTCCGCTTCGCTTATTTCATCCCGGATAATGGCTGAAAGCTTATCTTTCAGAGTTTTGACCGCTGAAAGATAGTATTTCGGCTCAACTCCGATCCGTTTATGAACCAGGCCGATCCGAAGCTTTTTGTTCGCATGTTCCAGATCATAAGATCCGCTAAAAAGGCTCATGATATAAACTTTTTGAGCTTCTGTGAGCCGTTGCAAGGTGTCTGCGTCGCCGATGATCAGTGCAACCTCGTCAAAAGCTATTTGATGCTCATAAAATTCCGTAACAAGTTTGTCAAGATGTTCCAATATGAAACCTTGACAGTTTCTCAGTAATTCCGCATCTTTATCGGAAAAACCGATCAGCTCCTTACGGTGAAATATTTCTGCTTCATGAACTTTCATTTGCTCTGACAAAGTTTTATCCGTTGGTTTCATGCCCCTCCTGCTGCTTTTATATAACAAATTTGTTCTGTTCAACGAAAAAAAGGCAGCTTAAGCCAACCCCCTTTCTGTCGCTTATTGATCCGCTTCAATTCAAGGGCAGCTCGTTCATGACTGATCCGTTGGGTCACCATATCCTTATAGATTTGCATGGCCTTTTTCTTGCGTCGCACTGCATCGCCTGCATCAAGAAAGGCCTCAAGCCAACCGGTGATGACAGCAGCACTGTTGGTTTTCCTGACCGCGCCGAGGTTTTTTTTCACCTGAGCCAGGGTCGTCTCCATCCTGGAGCGGATCAGCGAGAGCTGGACCTGAAAACGTTCGTTTCGCGCTGTTGGGCTGCTCCCGACCTCGTCCAAGGTTTGGAGAACCGCCTCCTCGCAGAGTAAACCGTATTCCTGAAAAACAGCCAGTTCTCCCAGTCCCTGCTCAGCCACCCGAAGATCGTTATCTTTGAGTTTTTGTAAAGACGTCCAGCAGGTCTCCCAGGCCTGCCAGCGGTAGACAAAATCTAGCCCGGTTCCTTTGATATTCTGCATGCCCATAACTCTGTTCAGTACTCCTGGAGGAGTTACTTGGCAGATTCGATCAATGACCTGGTTACCATTGGCGTGATAATCTTCAATAATCATTATTTTTTTCTCGAACCAGCTGTTCA
Organism: Candidatus Electrothrix sp.; assembly: GCA_049669385.1. Classification (GTDB taxonomy): domain Bacteria; phylum Desulfobacterota; class Desulfobulbia; order Desulfobulbales; family Desulfobulbaceae; genus Electrothrix. Next base: position 1,567 of record JBATKL010000492.1, read on the forward strand.
GGAGCGACTGAAATTCTCGGTCAAGCGCATTCCTGGTCGCAGCATCAGAAGGAATATTCTGACGGATTTTTGTTGTAAAGGCAAGGAATTCAGCGCATCGATCTTTAACAGCCTTGATAAAGGGCAGGACCTCGGCAGCTTCTGCTCCTTGTTGTTGGAGTATCAATTCTAATTTTTCAAATGTTTCGAATGGTTCCGGTCTCTTGATATCCTCATGCTCATCACCCTGCTCATCACCCTGATTATCGCTCTCTTTTATTCCTTTCTGGTCCGTCATCGGCAAAACCGCCGCAAGCATAACCTGGATACGCTGTTCAGCAGCCTCTTTGCTCACCGGAATGCGGAGGTATCGTGCCGCCTGAAGTAGCTTTTCTTCCGGGGATTGTGCGCCCTCCTGTCCCGCTGCGTCCCATAAGGTCATGGAGCTGATTTTCTTTTGCCAGGAATCATGGATATACCCGGAAAGACCGCTTAAGTTTCCGCCGATGAGTACGTAGAGGTCAGGGTTGACGTCCTGGGCCAGGATACTGGCGAACATCTGGGATCGGGAACCCCTATCGGCCCGATTGTTGACCAGGGAAGTGAGCATAATTTGGGGATTATCTTCTGCCGCATCCTGTTCAAAACCCATGCGTTTCCAGTTGCCCAGGGTGGCAAAACGCTCGTTGGCTGACATGCCGTTGACAAATTCCAAACGACGTGTCCGAATTTCAGCCAAAGGAAAGGCCTTCAGTACGCCGAGATCAGGGATTACTCGGTCTGCCATCTCCTTGAGGGCAACATCTTTTTCAAGGCCGAGATGTCGGGCCAGGTCAATTGTTAAGGCGATATTATAGGGATGTTCCTGATACGGAAAACGGGCAAGCACATCGTCGGTGAGCAGACCCGCCTCAAGCCAGCCTGCCCGGTGCATGATGGTTCCTCGTCGGGCCGCACCATCGGCAAGAATAGGGTGCATATGTTCTTCTGTCGTGAACAGGACCGCCTTATCCGGGATAAAATCCGTCATCACCTGGGGGATATCATATCCGGCTGGCCCTTGAATGTCCTCATGATCCGGGTAGGTATTGGTGATAGTGGAGCAGTCATCCTGTGACCAACAATGCTGGAGAATATCGACATAGGCGGGAGTGAGGCCCATGCATTCCCAGAGAAAGATCTTGGAGTGCATTTTCGAGGCTAGGCGAATCAGCATGTGATGTTCCCAGATGGTGGCCTTGTCATAGGGTCGATAAAGAAACATTTCCTTGGCCTTACCGAAAT
>JBATKL010000493.1:0-2686 GCA_049669385.1 Candidatus Electrothrix sp.
GGCCGCGTTGAGACCGCCTTGGGCTGCAATGGAGTGGGCACGACGGGGACTGTCCTGAATGCAGAAGGATTTGACGTTATAGCCCAGTTCCCCCAGCGAGGCCGCTGCCGAGGCTCCGGCCAAACCGGTCCCCACCACGATGACCTCGTACTTGCGCCGGTTGGCCGGGTTGACCAATGTATTGCTGAAGCGACAGTTGTCCCATTTTTCGTGTAAGGGGCCGGAGGGAATATCGGGATGGAGGCGCATGGGCGTTACGATATGTTGAGAGGCTTAAAATAAAAGAAATATTCTTTGATGTATGAGGTAGAAAGTATGAGGTAGAAAAATTCCGCAAGCGTCGATCAGGAGTGTAAAGAAAGTCGACAACTCTCAATACCTTCTCACCATAGAAAAACAATAACCCCTAGGAAAACCATACAGATAAGAGTCGTCAGCAGGTAGGCCCCACTTCGAACCAAGCTGTTATGCCGTGGATGATAAACACCCCACGTCTGCAATAACGACCAAAAACCATGGCTGATATGCAGGATCAAGGCCGTTATGCCGGAGAGATAGAAGAAAGTATAGAGGGGGGAAGCCAAAGTTTGCTCCACGACATCTGCAATGGGCAAGGTTTGATCAACAAAACGAACATTGAAAAGATGAAGAAGGAGGAAAGCAAGAATGATCGATCCCGTCCAGGGCATGGTACGAGAACCCCAGGTTTCTCCCCCTGAGGAATTCTTCACAGCATACCTGCTGCCCGTTGCACCCTGGTTCTGGCGAACGAGGCTGATACCGATAAAAATATGAACCAGAAAAATGATGAGCAGAAAAAATTCTGCCACAGGAACGAGCGGACCTAACGAGTGCAGTTGCTCTGCATAGGCATTAAAAGCAACCTTCCCCGTAAAGATAACGCTGTTGCCCGCTGCATGAATCAACAGAAAGATACCAAGGAGAAAACCGGTTACGGCCATGGTGTACTTTCTGCCAAGTGATGAAAGCGTTCCTTGCAGGAAATCGAACATATTCTCGAATTATCCTTTATGCAGTTCTTTTCTGAGTTGGTTAAATTCCTCCATCATGGCCTCTCGGAGCTGCGAGAAACCTTCCTGAACCTGATGGACTGCATCCTGATTGCTGATACAATCGGGAATAACAGGCGATGAAGGAACCATTTGCTGAACTGGCGGCACTTCCTTTTGGGCCATAATTGAGCCAAAAAAATCCTGCTGCCACGCTGTGTAATGGTGAACCAAGGCCGTGAGTTCAAGCGGATCATCGGCAGCAAGTTCAAGCCCAGCTGCCAGCTCCTGGATCATAATCTGGTCATCAGTATCCGGCTCAGATTTTTGCCCGATAAGAGCGGTTGCTGATTCGAGGAGATGGAGAATCATGATTTGCTGCGGGGTTCCTCCACTCCTTTTTGCCATCCCTGCCAATTCATTGACAGATCGTATATTATCAAGCGAGGGATCAGAGGAAATCGTAACAGCAGCAGCAACAAAAGGTGCAACATCGAAGAGAGGTGCAACTTCCTCTGTTTCATCAGCTTCGAAGCTGTCTGTATCTTCATCATCCCTGAGCGATATCTCTTCGTCCTTATTTTCCAAGAAAGAAATGGCTTCCGGGGCTACAATTTTCTCGGAATCCTCTTCAACAGCATCTTCAGCCAACAAGTTCTTGTTTTTTCTTTGTTCTTCAACTTCATACTCTTGGTCGAGCAAGAAATCGCTCTTTCCATCAGGAATCATTGCAGCAAAAGCATTTGCTTCCGAGGAGATTTCAGCGATACGGTCTAAAGTTATCTTGGCTTCTTGTTCGCCTGTTTCCAACAGATCCGCATCAAGATTCAGATCAACATCATCCTCTTCCAGATCTTCAAAGCCCAGTCCACTCGCTTGATCCTCTTCATCATCAAGTGTCAGGACAAGCTCTTCATATTCGTCCTCTGCTTCCTCCTCAAGGCCGAAAAAGCTGTCTTCAGACTCTAATTCTGAAGCAGAGTCAGGTGACTCAAAGGCAACAGCACTTTCATCGTCATCAAGTTCGTCATCATCGCTACCAAAAGCAAACTCTGACAACTCATCAACGTCTTCAGTATCAAGCGATAAGGTCAACTCGTCTTCTGAATCATCTTCGTCAACTACCGCAGAGGTCTCTGGCTCACTCGCTGATTCCTCATCCAGACCAAAGAAGCTATCTTCCGACTCTAATTCTTCAGTATCGTCATCGAGTTCGTCATCATCGCTACCAAAAGCAAACTCTGATAATTCATCGTCACCGGTGCCCTCATCATCAAGTGACAAGGCGAACTCATCTTCTGAATCATCTTCATCAACTGTCGCAGAGGTCTCTGGCTCACTCGCTACTTCATCATCCAGACCAAAGAAGCTATCTTCCGACTCTAATTCTTCAGTATCGTCATCAAGTTCGTCATCATCGCTACCAAAAGCAAACTCTGACAACTCATCAACGTCTTCAGTATCAAGCGATAAAACAAACTCATTTTCTGAATCATCCTCAGCAACTATCGTAGAGGTCTCTGGCTCGCCATCTGATTCCTCATCCAAACCGAAAAAGCTGTCTTCCGTCTCTAATCCTGAAGCGGAGTCAGGTGACTCAAAGGCAACAGCACTTTCATCGTCATCAAGTTCGTCATCATCGCTACCAAAAGCAAACGCTGACAACTCATCAGTGT
>JBATKL010000494.1:0-1857 GCA_049669385.1 Candidatus Electrothrix sp.
TGGTAATGTTGTTTTATTATAAAAAAATGATACAAGGACCACTGTCGAAAAATACCCTATGGAAAACTTTATAATCACCATAACCTTTCTCTTCATCGGCATGCTTATAAAACGCCTGCCGAACTTCCCCGACGAGACAGGAAATGCCCTTAATCTCTTTGTCATCTACATATCCCTCCCAGCCCTGGTTCTACTCAAAATCCCGGAGCTGACTTTTTCCCAGGACCTTCTGGTTCCTGCGATTATGCCGTGGGGCATGCTCCTGTTCTCCAGCGCCTTGATTCTTATTTTATCCAAGCTCTTCCACTGGGATCGGCCAACAACCGGTTGCCTCTTACTGATTATCCCTCTGGGCAACACCTCGTTTTTGGGCATCCCTATGACCAAGGCCTTTTTCGGTGAGCAGGCTCTCCCTTACGCCTTGATCTATGATCAATTAGGCTCCTTCCTGGCCTTGGCAACCTATGGCTCCCTGATCCTTGCCCTGTATGGAACAGGTGAAAACAAACCCAGCTTGCACAGCGCGATAAAAAAGATTGTGACCTTCCCCCCCTTTATTGCCTTGATCCTCGCTTTTCTTTTGAAGTCCTTCACCTATCCTGCTACCGTTACCAATCTGCTCACCATGATGGCGGCCACCCTGGTCCCCTTGGTCATGGTGGCAGTGGGTTTTCAACTCACCCTCCGGCTGAACAGAAAAGTCGTTTCTCAGCTGAGCATAGGGCTTGCCATAAAATTACTCATCGCGCCTTTGGCCGCCTTATTTGTTTGCAGGGTATCCGGTTTGGAAGGAGAGGCGGTTCAGGTGTCGATCTTCGAGGCCGGGATGCCGCCTATGGTCTCGGCAGGCGCACTCGCTATCCTCGCCAACCTGTCACCAGCCCTCACTGCTGCCTTGGTCGGCATAGGAATCTTGCTGAGTTTTGCGACATTGCCGGTGCTGTATCAACTGCTGGTCTAAGCACTTACCCCATCTTTACATCCAGCACATCCACCAGCCTGCCGCTGTAATCATTACGGATCATGTCCCAAAGCGCGGCGTAATCATTGACCGTAATATTGAGGCTGCTGACAGCGGAACCGGCAAAACCGGGCAGACTGTACGTCCCGAAGCCGACACGGGCTGCCTCGGATACAAAGGACTGCCGTTCTTTCGGTAAAATTACGCCCGATGAATGATCCGTTTGATACCCGATAAATGGTTCGGATTACGGGCGTAGAGTACATCACTCTACGGGCGATAAGTGATCCATTCTACGCCCGATAAATGATCCTTTTGATACTCGATAAACGATCCTTTTGATACCCGATGATTTTTTATCGGATCGGGGGTGGTGTGGAGGGGGAGTTTTTGTTGACTTTTTTAATTCAAAATGTATTTTGTTAAATTGAAATCGTTAGTGTTTAATCGGGGTCTACCCTTGATTTAATTGTGAAAATAAATTGATCATCAATAAAGAGGGAGCTGGATGAAGCCATCAAGAAATCAGCCTTGTTATTGTGGTAGTGGTCTAAAGTATAAAAAGTGTTGTTTGCGGAAAGATGCAGAGAAAAACATAGGGAAAATTTTGTCAAAAAAGAAGGTCGCACCAAATGATATAAATATATTGAAAGAGATCTCCCATATAATGGATTGCGCAAAAAAGGGAGATTCAAGGTTGGTGTCATTCGCGAGCTTTATTTTATTCTCTACAGATATGGGCGATGCGTGGTTGCTAGAACAGAGAGAAAATTTAGCATTATGTTTGATGGAGGATGGCCAAGAGCAGCCTTATATTATTGAAGATACGCCGCAAAGATTTTTTGTTGGGTGGAATTCGAGCTATAGGATAGATGGCGATAGGTTCATGGTTAATA
>JBATKL010000495.1:0-2375 GCA_049669385.1 Candidatus Electrothrix sp.
CTTAACCGAAGTCCCATCATCGCCTTCACTCCTAAGTTAGATCAATCACCAGTCTGAAAGCCCTAAAGTAGCATTGAATCGATGATCCGGCATCCAGAGGAAGACAGCTAATGCCGGATGGTTGAGAATTCGCTTTCGACCGGTAGCCGACGGCCTACTAATTCGAGCCTGATGTCTGGTTTGAAAGTAATAAGCGGCCGGTCGGCCCAGATGATAACTGAGCCACGCGATGCCCGCTTCGCGTTGCGGGTTCAAATGGTCGACGCAACATTCTAATCTCATAGTGTGGAGAAGGAGTGTTGCAGATGAAACGAAGAACCCGGATTTACTACACCCAGACACAAAAGACTTTGATGTGGGATCGCTGGCAGCATGGCGACACCATGCACGATATTGCCAGGCTGTTTGACCGAGGCCATTCCTCCGTACAACGCATACTCACCGAGAATGGCGGCATCCGTCCCCGCGAGAGAAAGAGGTCATCACAGTGCCTCACACTCGCGGAGAGAGAAGTCATCTCCAGAGGCCTGGCGAGTCAGCTATCAATGCGCACAATAGCGACCCAACTTGGTCGATCTCCATCTACAGTAAGCCGGGAAATTCATCGCAATGGAGGCTATGCTTCCTATCGAGCCAGCTTGGCTGAGGAGGCCGCGTGGCAGCGAGCCTTGCGCCCCAAGGATTGCAAGCTGGCGGACAAGCCCCGGCTGGCTCGTATCATCGCCGTTAAGTTACAGCGGCTTTGGTCGCCCGAACAGATAGCAGGATGGCTGAAGCGACAATTTCCAGAGCAAGAGTGTCACCGCGTGTCACACGAAACCATCTACAAAAGTTTGTTCATTCAGGCGCGTGGCGTGCTTAAAAAAGAGCTTATGACGTGCCTTCGGACCCAACGAATCGCTCGCCGGTCCAAGTATACGAGCAAGAAAGGAAAAGGGTTGGGGAAGATTGTGGAGGCAGTGCCTATTAGTGAGCGGCCAGCCTCGGTGGAAGATCGAGCAGTACCGGGCCACTGGGAAGGTGACCTCATCGAGGGTTCCAACAAGACCTTTATAGCCACCCTGGTCGAGCGTCAGAGCCGCTACGTCATGCTGGCCAAAGTTGAAAACAAGAAAACGGATACGGTGATCCAGGCCCTGATAAAGCAATCCAAAAAGCTGCCCGATGAACTGTATAAATCATTAACCTGGGATCGCGGTTCAGAGATGTCTAACCATAAACGATTCACGCTGGCGACGGACATTGATGTTTACTTCTGTGACCCACAGAGTCCATGGCAGCGTGGCTCTAACGAAAACACGAACGGGTTGCTCAGGCAGTACTTTCCAAAAGGTACCGATCTCTCGCTGCACTCCCAAGCCAAGCTGAGCGCCGTTGCTCGGCAACTAAATGAACGCCCGCGTAAGACCTTGGGATTTGAGACGCCAGCTGATAGATTAAACGCTTATGTTGCGTCGACCATTTGAATCCGCAACGCAATGCGGTCGTTAGCTTCTCGGCCAGACAGTCCCAAGTTCACTCGAAGGCTACTACCGTTTTTACCACATGACCTGCGATATTTGAGGCCAAACTCTACAATGTAAAACGACGGCAAATTCGCTATTTGGAAAGTGACTCACCATGCTGAGCCAGCCAGTTAGCCAACTCCCCCTCAGTGCCTGGGCCGAGTTCATCTCGGAGTAATGCAATGCGGTCGCCCTCGAATCGAGCATACTCGATACCGCCAATTTTCAGATCTGGCACACCTCTTTTGGAGTAACTTGCGGTCCAGTTAGTACGTACCGTATCACCTTCGGTAATCGGCGGTGTAAGCTCAACCACTCTTGTATCCATGAGGCGATCAAGCCCATTGATCGAACCTTCCAGCTTAGCCATCACTGCAGCAAGGCCGCTAGCACTTTCACCGAACAACTCGCTGGGCAGCGTCTCGTAGACTGCGCCTTCAGTAAAAAAAGGTTCCAAACGTGACCAATCGTTGTCTTCATAGGTGATCTCAAAGGCGTCAGCGTATTCTAGAAAACGATCCTTAATGTTCATAGATATGTCCTTGATGAATGAGTGTGCATCTATTGTAGGTGCCAAGCTGTGTCTCTCAGATCGAATGCCTGATCTGGGTTGATTTGCAGCACTCCACCCATGTTAGTCCAAATGTGTCAAGTTAGCCGAAAAATGTAACAGTTCAGTTGTGGGTTTAGACCGAGACCTGGCATAGCGTTACGACCCGGGCTGGCACATTTCAGCCAAGCTGGGAGGGTTCCCTGGGCGATCTAAATGGCGGCAGTTGGAAGGAGACATGGGGGCCTCAGAAGCCTGATGGCGGCTAACGACGCGAAGAGGACATAATGGCTATACTTGGGCCGTAGACCGCTTTCTAC